>NZ_JBQFYA010000008.1:0-239754 GCF_056541245.1 Ruegeria sp. AI3 | reverse complement strand
TCACCTCGTTAGGCTCATAACCTGAAGGTCGCAGGTTCAAATCCTGCTCCCGCAAACATCACAGTCGAACAAAGTACCGAACAAGCCGCCCCAAGGCGGCTTTGTTCATTCTGGGATGCCCCCAAAGTGTTTTGGGAAGTTACATTATTGCTGTAAACTGAAAGAATGTTTTGCCCATCAAGTGGCAGAAAAATTGTTAATCCTGTGAGGGTGCTACGACTGGGGTTGGCGGACTGGAGTATAGCTTTCAAAAACCCCTACTTTTTTAGGTTATTTCCCGCCCTCACCAATTGATAGCGGGGTTTAAGAGGCACGATATGCCCGACGAACTCGATAAATGGTTGGAATTACACAGCCTTGGTCACTACGCAGAGGCTTTCAAAAAGCAAGATGTTCGCGTATCGGATCTTCCTATTCTAACGAAGAACGATCTGATTGAGATCGGACTTCCGATTGGGCCGCGTAGGCGAATGCTAGCCGCTATCTCGCAGATGACGCACCCGGAAACAATGGCAACCAAGGCTCCCGAACTTCGCCATCTTACGTTGATGTTTTCTGATCTTGTTGGTTCTACTCAACTTTCTGAGGAACTTGATATCGAGTCATATAGAGATCTTCTAAATGACTACCAATCACTTTGTTCACAAGCGATAGATGCTCATTATGGTCATTTGGCTCAGTTTCAAGGCGACGGTGTCGTCGCCTACTTTGGGTATCCCAAGGCAGAAGAGGACGACGCGGAGAGAGCTGTACTTGCGGGAATTGAAATCTGTCGAAAATTGGCTGAACCAGCGTTTCAAGGCCGAGAACCGATGCAGGCGCGAATCGGTATCGCAACCGGCAATGTCGTAGTTGAGGCTCGTGGTGGACATGGACTTGCATTAAGTGATGTCCCAAACCTAGCCGCGCGTATCCAGGCTGTAGCTGAACCAGGTACAGTTGCCGTAAGCAGCGAGACCAAAGATCTGCTTGGTCGAAATTTCGATTGCAAACCACTTGGGTTCTATGAATTCAAAGGCTTCTCCGAACCAATCGGTATTTGGCGGGTGCATGGTGTAAACGCGGCAGAATTACGCTTTGTGGCTAGGCAGCGTGGCAGTCTCGCGCCGATGGTCGGCCGCGGATCTGAGCTCCTTCAACTCAAAAAGTGTTGGAACGATGTGCGTGTGGATGGCACCAAAGTGGTCTCGATTTGCGGCGAAGCGGGAATCGGGAAGTCAAGGATTGTTGAGGCATTCAATGAAACGGTTTCAACAAATGACAGGCTAAGACTGAACTTTCAGTGTCTACCAAATCACTCTGGAAGCGTCTTTTTTCCCGTGACTCAGGCGATCGCCCAAGCCGCAGGAATTGCGAGAAAAGACACAGAGGCTCAAAGCCTTGTTAAGCTGCAACACCTGCTGTCCAAGTGGACCGATGATCAAAAAGCGGCGCTTACGGTCTTTGCGCATTCCCTCTCGATCTCGCTACCAACACTGCCAGAACAACCCTCTACACCGCCGGAACAATTGAAAGAACAGTTTTTGGAAGTCTTCGTGGCGGCCATACAAAGGCTAGCAGATAAAAAACCACTTGTGTTGTTGTTTGAAGATTTGCATTGGGTTGATCCGTCTTCTGAGGAGCTTATTGGCTTTTTGATTGAGCATCTCAAAAGCGCCCCGGTCCTGATACTATGCACTTACCGCCCGGATTACGAACCTCCTTGGGCTGGCCATGCAAATGTCACTTCAATCACGTTGGCTCGGCTTGGGGATGGCCAATCCAGGCAAATGCTAGGAAGTTTGGCGGGGTCATTCAGCATTTCTTCGGAACTCCAAGCTCGAATCATTGCCAAGACGGGCGGTGTACCTCTTTTTTTGGAAGAAATGGTGCGCATGGTTGAGCACAGGTTGACGACAACGAACTCAGACCAATCTCAGAACGAAGCTCTCTCTTTGCCTTCAACTCTCAAGGATCTTTTGACCGCGCTGATCGATAACTTAGTTGTTCCCCGAGACTTTGTTTCTGTTTGTGCTGCAATAGGTCGGACGATTATTCCAGAAATGCTTGCTGCAGTTTCCAGCCTTTCGGAACAAGTGGTCAAGGCGCGTCTTGATCAACTGATAAATGCAAAGGTACTTGTTCGACATGGAGAAGGTGAAGGCATTTATTACATCTTCCGACATGCTCTGATTCAGGATGCTGCGTACGAACTTCTATTGCCTAGCCGTGCACGTGCTTTGCATAGAACTATTGCCGACGTGATTGCACAACAGTACCCGGAAATTGCGAGCAAAACACCTGAACAATTAGCTCGACATTACTCGCTGTCTGGAACACCAGATTTGGCACGCAATACATGGAAAGAAGCGGCCGAACGCGCTGCGCAACAATCTGCGACTGCTGAAGTTATATGCAATTTGAATGAAGCGATTTCAGAAAATGCCAAGATTGACGACGTTATCGATCGAGATTCACAGGAGCTTGCTCTACGCCGACTTCTTAACGTTGCATTGAACACTCACGCATTTGGCTCCAAAGAGGTTCGCAGCAATCGTGACCGGCTAAATCAATTGCTCAACGAAACGGACGCCAGTTTGCGCGACAGGTTTCTGGCACTAGTGGTCCAATATGGCTCGTTGTTGATGCTTGGTGATACAACCAGCGCTTTAAAGCTGTGTAAGGATATGGAGCGCATAGCAGAACTAACGGACGATTTGACCCTCAAGGCAATCTGGGCTCATAGCACAGGAATGTCCCATTTCATGTTGGGTGATTTTGACAAGGCGCTAGGGTTTTTTGATGTTGCATTAGAATTAAGACACAACATCGTCTCAGATAGTATACTAGAATACTATGCTGCTGATATTCGGTCTGTAGATACGGCGATGCGTGTTTGGGCTATAGCCGTTCAAACAGGTGAATGTTTGACCCTAGCAAAAACGATGGCGTTAGTCGAAAAAGAACCGCACGAGTTCTCCAAATGCTATGCCTTGGGGGTGATGGCTGCGGCGCATCAATTTGCTGGTAATGTCGAGGCAACCCGCCATCTCAGCGAAATTGGAATGAAAATTAGTGAAGAACGCGAATTTCAATACTGGCGAGCGTGGTGCGAGATCTTGAATGGCTGGGCGAAAGCACGTTCTGGATATCCAGTCGTTGGGGCTGACCAAATAAAAGTTGGAATAGACAACTATCTTGCTACTGGATCGACTCAAATGACACTTTACGCGCGAACGCTGCTAGCCGATGCCTTTTGTGTGGCAGATGATTTCGAATCTGGATTTAGCACACTTGAAGCCATCCGCTCAGACCCGCTCGCGCAATCGATCCGGTACCAGTGTACTTTGATAGATCAAGTTGAAACTAAAATAAAAAACCGGCAACGTCGTTCCATTATAGCGGGTTCGTTGGATCAAAGTCAGCAAGAGAAAGATGGGCATTAGCATCTCGAGTATTAAGCAATAGAAGTTTCCAGAAATACTTCTCGTGCCCGATTCCATATGAGAATCATGTCGTTTGTGATACATATATAGAGTTCTCTGACAGTTGATTTTCTATGATTTAATTAGGAGTGAGAAAGATGCCGATTAGTCAAATTTCGAAATTTCTGGGTGTTTCCGCATTCGTGTTTGGCACTTTTGCCACGGCGGTCTCATCACAGGAAAGTTCGGGCGAAACGATGGTCTCGCGTAACGTATTTGCCATAATTGAAGGATTGGACAAAGAACAAAGCCTCAGCTCGTTTACCATTGAAGTGGACAGGGAACGTCAACCGCTGGATATTGCCGCCCTCGCGCAGGACGTGGTGGACGGTAAATTGGATTACCGTAGCGATGATTTTGCTCAGATCTTAGTGGACGCCAAAGACAATGAACTGATTGGGAGTGATTTGGGTGCATTGGTCGATGCATACCAGGATGGTGGCATGCATGCCGTAGCGGCAGAGCAAGTCATTGCGTTTGTGCAGGGTGGCGCCGATTGCGTTGCGAACGGAGGCGTTCTTGCTTCGGATCGACCGCGTCTGATCCGAAGTGAGATGGACCTTCACTTCAATGTTGGACCATTGCCAGATGGAAGCAATTTCGGAAGGGGTCAGTTCGATGTCAGCTCAATTAAGGTGTTGTTGTGCGTTGTTGCGAACGCACCGGAAAACAGCTACCCAATTATTGTTGATAGACGGTGGGTGTTTAACGTCGGTGATGAAGCACTTATCGCGCAAACTGATGTTGAGTTTCCTCCGAATTCGGGAAAGATTTACCCATTCAACCTCAAAGCCAGTGGTGTTGGTATTGAGCTGGTTTCTTATTACGTATCGGGCGTTCGGCAACCGAGAACAAATATTCTTTATAAGAAGTCTCCCAACTCGTGCATCGACATATTTTTTAACGTTGAACCAGTTGCCGACCAGCCTGTAATGATTTCGAAGCCTGGTGATCTTGTGTTTTGCGCAGGCGGAGCTTGTGGTGACAAGCCTCCGAAATTGGATGCGACACACTAGAGACTGACGGAACTCGGAAAGCGACATGGCATCGATCCGCGGGCCTTCAAAGTGGTGGGTTATGAACACCAAGACCACCCAAAGCGGCATGTCTGAAATTCAATGCATCGCTGATCTTGGCGCATCTTTGGCAAGTTTTTGCTTTGTTGCGTTCTCCAATTATCAGTCCCGTCGGTAGCGAAAACTCAGTTTGACTATCACCTAAACTCGTCAGGGCGAAGTGCTGCGACGGCGAATAAGCTGGACCGCCTCAGACCCCTCGCTGCGGGCAAAGCGGCTTTTTGCGTCAGCAATAATTACGTCTGCAAAAGGTTAATATGTCCGAGGCGTCGACGTTGGAATACCTGATGAACGACCAAACAATGCGGATGATTGCTTTGTCCGCGTAACGGGGGTCTGCGAGTTATAATCAGGATGTCTGCATGCGCTCTTAAACCTGACATTTCAGTCGCGTTCGGCAACGGTGGTTGCACCACCCCGCTACTAAAATACAAACCACCAAAGTCTTGTTTCGACCAACTTGATGAACGCCAACGCATGCAGTCCAAAACATGAAATATTCGGAATGTGATCATGCTCCCGCCGCAGAGCCGCATAGAGGGTCTGAAATTGAACCTTTGTTGTTGTTCGCTCGAACGGGTGCTGTTCGGGACAATCCAGACTTCCGCTGTTGCGTTCCTTGTCGTTGCCAACTTAAGGCGCAGAGGCAGAAAGCAGACTCCCGAAAGAGGCTAGTTCTCACAAGCTAATGCTTGAAAAGACAAAAGCTGAAAATCCACAGACTAATCTCCGGCTGGATAAAAAATCCTTAGCTGCTACTCTGATCCTATGGTGCAGGGCTTTGCACTTGGTTTAAGGGGTTTTTTCTGCAGCTTGAGAATAGTTCTGATCATATTAGCGACTATCTTCGGGCTTGTTGAACCGCGAGCCGGACACGCGTGTGGGGTTTGTATCGAGCGGCCCGAGGCATCGCTTGCAGATCACATCCTGTCGGCTGACTTCATAGTGTTGGCTGGTCCTTCGACCGAAAATCCATTCAAATACGGTGTGCAGGAGGTTCTGAAAGGACAATGGGAAAACCTCGACGACGTGCCGGACATTCCCTTCCTCATTGATAGCGTGACACGGCGCGCCTTTCGCTTGGATCCTACAAGATCTGTTTTGTTGACCTACGGGCCGGATTATCAAGAAAGCACTGATCGAAGCTTCTCGAAGGCGTGGCGGCGTATTTTTCTGGTCGACCCAAACAGAGCTGAATTTTTTGAGGACTTACGCTCGACCGGTGCATTGTGGACCTACGGCGAAACGGACACTCAGGACCGTGTTCAGTTTTTTGCCGAATATCTGTGGCACCCGGACACCGCGCTTCATAACGCGGCCCTGATAGAAATCGGGCGGGCACCCTACAAGCTTGTGCGCCCAATCGGTGACACGTCTACGACAAGGCAGATTCTGAGGGACTTCAACGATTTGAACCGCTTCCCCTACAGATCCGTCGCAATTCGCCTGTTGGGTCTGCAAACAGATTCACAGGCGCGCTCGATTGTGAAGGCGCGTTTCGCTGATGTGCTGGCTTCGGGCGACTTACATTCTTATGAGTGGGCACTTGCCGGTATAGAAGCGGAAGAGGAAGCCGCTATCAACGCAATCGGATTGGCGCTGCAAGACGGGCAAAAGACGTCGGTCGACAGACAGTCGCTTATTCGCGCTTTGGCTGAGGCCGGTGAATCGCAGGCAAGATTCAAGCCTCAAATCATCCAGATTTTCTCGGAAGCTTTAGAAACGGACTCGGACCTGGCCCTGCAGATTGCAATTGCAACGCGGCAATGGAGGAGTTCTCAGTTACACCAGCAGTTTGAGGCTTTGCTTGCCCGGGCTGATACGGACCCGGCCACTCAGTTTGCCCTCAACCTGGCTTTGGGGACTGGTGTGGCGACTGACTAAGCTGCGTTCGAACGGTGTTTGTGTTGCTTGGGTTTCGAACAACAAGGAACGCTTGAACCGCTTGGTGAAGGGCCGAAGCAAAGCGCGCCATAAAGCAGATCGAATTGGCGGCGATGGACGTTCAAATTACGACTGACGCACGCTTTCAAAAAAATTTCAAAGAAAGCAGAGACCTATGATATAGGTAAATTCTAATATGTTTTTCGCATGGGTGCCCGAAGGTACCTGACTTCATTTTTGTAAAGGGAGGTGAATATGTTTCGGCTATCCTTCTGTTTGGTTTCGCTTGTGTTGGCACCAACAAGCGTACTGTCTGACGCGGTTCCAAGCGAAGAGGCCGCAGAAGGCTTGTTCCAGGACCAACCGTATTCACCTTACGCCAACCGAAGTTTCCCTGAACGTCCACTTTGGGGGGATACGCATCTTCACACGGGCCTATCACTGGATGCCGGTGCGTTTGGCAACACTTTGCTGCCCGATGAAGCCTGGCGCTTTGCCAAGGGAGAGCAAGTTATCTCTTCCACGGGTCAACCTGTCCGGCTGTCACGACCGTTGGATTGGATGGTCCTGACGGACCATACTGACCTGATGGGATTTGCCCCAGACCTTCAGGCCGGCAAGCCGGGCGTTCTGTCTGATCCCAAAGGCTTGGAATGGTACGAAGGCTACAAGGCCGGAGGAGAAGAAGCTGGAAAAACGGCCTTTGATATCATCACCAATTTTTCGCAGATGACTTTACCCGAGGTGCTTCTGGAATCCTACAGCCCGGGCGCGGACGCGTTTGCGTTTACGTGGGAACATATTGTTCTCGCCGCCGAGCGGCACAATGACCCCGGCGAGTTCACGGCCTTCATCGGGTTTGAGTGGACCTCGGTCCCGAAGGGGTTCAACCTCCACCGGAACGTCATGCTGCGGGATGGCCCAATCCGGGCGCTTCAGATGGTTCCCCCGGTCACGCAACCGCCCTATGGTGATACGGATCCCAAGTCGCTCTATGCGTGGTTGGAGGAGTATCAGGAAAAAACCGGTGGCCGGGCTGTGGCCTTTGCCCATAACGGCAACCTGTCGAATGGTTGGATGTTCCCGACAGAAGATACCTATCACGGCGGCAAGGTCGACGAGGACTACGTCGCAGCCCGTGCGAAATGGGAGCCACACTATGAGGTCACGCAAATCAAGGGTGACGGCGAAGCGCACCCCTTCCTCAGCTCCGATGACGAGTTTGCAGACTACGAAAACTGGGACGTAGGCAATCTTGATATCACCGAGTTGAAAACCGATGACATGCTGGCCGGAGAATATGCCCGCGAAGCGCTTAAACGCGGTTTGATGCTGGAAGAGAAGTTCGGCGTAAACCCCTACAAGTTCGGAATGGGAGGGGCCACAGACAGTCATACCTCTTTGGCCACCGCGGAGGAGGACAACTTCTTCGGCAAGTCCGTAAGTGTCGAACCTTCGGCCTCAAGGATCAAACATCCGTTCATTGCCAATGACCTTGGCGAAATCCCCGGCGATCTGCTTGTGGCGTCCGGATATACGGCCGTCTGGGCGACCGAAAACACGCGTGCCGCGATTTTTGACGCGTTCAAGCGGCGCGAGACATATGCCACAACCGGCCCCCGGATTGGTCTGAGGTTCTTTGGCGGGTGGGATTTCAGTGACGCAGATGTGGAAACCCGCTTTCTTGCGGATGTTGGTTATACCAAGGGTGTCCCAATGGGGTCTGACCTGCGTCCACGCGAAGGGGATGGGGCTCCGTCCTTCCTGATCGCAGCGCTGCGTGACCCGGTTGGTGCCAATCTTGATCGCGTGCAGGTGGTCAAAGGGTGGCTGGATGCCGACGGCGCCATGCAGGAAAAAGTCTATGATGTAGCGTGGTCGGACGACCGCGTCGCGGACGGCAACGGCAAGATCCCAGCGGTTGGAAATACGGTTGACGTTGATACTGCCAGCTGGACCAACACAATCGGCACGGCGGAACTGGTCACCGTTTGGTCCGATCCTGATTTCGACCCGAATGAGCGTGCCTTCTACTATGTCCGGGCCATCGAAATCCCTACCCCGCGCTGGATCCTGTATGACAAACTGCGCTTCGGGGCCGAATTGCCTGAGGACGCGGTCCTGACACATCAGGAGCGCGCCTATTCCTCACCGATTTGGTATACGCCTTCCGAGTGAGCTGTCTTGAAAACTCAGCCGACCGCCGGAGTCTGGAATATCACTCCGGCGGTTTCCTTGCGCCTCACAGCAGGCAGGGCGTAGATTTATGTGCAAACCGTTTCCAACATTGACGGTCAGAACCTGATTGCATTTCCAGCAGGAGCCTTCATGCGTTTGCTAAAAGAACCGCTGTTCCATTTCTTCCTGATCGGGGCGGCCATATTCATCTGGTTCCACATCATATCTCCGGAATCCGAAGCAGCCGTAGACAGTGAGAGGATAGAAATCACCGAGCAGGACGTCACGCTGCTGTCTGAACAGTTTGAAGCCCGCTGGAAACGCCCACCGAACAGGGCCGAGCTGCAAGCGTTGGTCGACGCCTCAATCCGGGAAGAGGTTCTGGTGCGTGAGGCGAAGAAGCTTGGTCTTGATCGTGGTGACACAGTCATCCGATCCAGACTAAGCCAAAAGATGGGCTTTCTGACCGAAGCCATTGCCGCATCAGTTGTTCCGGAAGACGACGTGCTAGAGGCGTTTCGTCAGCAAAATCTGGATCAATACGCGACCCCTCAAAAGATTGCTTTCACTCAAGTCTTTCTGGGCGAAAACCCCGCTGACGGCGAAGTCGAACAGGCCCTGGAGGCGTTGCGTGCGCAGCAAGAACCGGCTGATCTCAGCAGATCGACCCTTTTGCCCGCCTCGATGCCCTTGTCAGCCACACGGGTTGTCGACTCGGTTTACGGAAATGGGTTCTCGGATGGTTTGACACCCCTCGCAAAAGGGGAATGGGCCGGTCCGGTTCTGTCGGGCTACGGTGTTCATCTGGTCAAGGTCCTTGAGATTGAACCCAGCCAGAACCCGCCATTGGAAGAGATTCACGAGGTCGTTTTGCGGGACTGGCTGCGTGCGACAGGCGAGGATCTGGCGCAGGCGCAATATGAAACACTGGCCCAAGGCTATGAAATCATCGCTCCGAATGTTGCGGAGCTGTCTGAATGAAGGCGGCACTCTGTTTTCTGATCTTGCTGCTGTTTTCATTCACGGCAGACAGGGCAAACGCGCATGCCCTTGATCCCGGTTACCTGGAAATACGCCAAATCGCGTCTGATAGTTGGAGCGTTCATTGGCGCAAACCGGATGTGAATGGCCGGCCAATGGCGATTGATGCCGTGTTGCCCGAGGTCTGCACCCCGGCACGAGGGCCAGACCCGGTGGCCGGGAACAGGGCCTGGGTCTCGTCGTGGATCGCAGAATGCAGCGCGGACATTGCCGGTCAGCCCATCGCGATTGAGGGCTTGGAGACCCAAAACAACGATGTTCTGGTGCGCCTGCATCCGTTGCAGTCAGAACCGTTGACCCTTCGTTTCACGCCGGATGCTGCCGTCCAGACCATACCGGTGGCACAGTCAACATGGTCCGTTCTGGCCGCGTATTCCGTCTTGGGGTTCGAGCATATCCTGGAAGGCTGGGACCATCTTCTGTTCGTCCTTGCCTTGTTCATTCTGGTCCGTGATCGCTGGCGGCTGGTCGGGGCCGTCACCGCGTTTACCCTGGCGCATTCGATCACTTTGGCGCTTGCTACCTTTGGCGTTCTGAACGTTCCTGGACCACCTGTCGAAGCTGTCATAGCGCTCTCGATCGTTTTTCTGGCGATGGAGATTGCAAAGGATGGCGAGGGCAGGTTCCGGCTGTCAAAGGAGAAACCATGGATCGTCTGCTTCGGCTTCGGGCTTTTGCACGGGCTGGGCTTTGCTGGCGCTCTGGCAGATATCGGTCTGCCTGCGAACGACATTCCCGCGGCTCTGCTGGCGTTCAACCTTGGCGTTGAAGCTGGGCAGCTGTGTTTCATTGGGGCTTTGGCCCTTGTGGTTGCAGTATGGCGGCAGGTTGCGTTGCCACTGGGCCAAAAGGCCACGATCGTTGCTGCCTATGGCATTGGTTCCGTGTCGATGTATTGGTTGATTGAGCGCACGGCCGGATTTTGACGCTAGGCTCTGCCTTAGGATAATGAACGCGTCTCTGCTTTTGATGACAGCTTCGCGACCTATGTCCAAAACCTGTTTCGTCAAAAAGGGAAAATATCCCGTAAAAATGACGAAATCATCCGTTATATCGTCAATTTAACACCTGCGAAATGACGATATTCTCCGCCACTCTGGACTGAAAACCAGAAGGAGGAGGCGCGTTATGGGTTGGAATATTTGCATCGTAGGGGCTGGCAAGATCGGGCAGATGATCGCCACTCTGTTGAAAGGGTCTCCAAACTACAGCGTCTCGGTTGCGGATCATGACCTTAAGGCCTTGGGCGATATTGCCAAATTGGGCGTGGCGACCAAGCAGATTGATGCCTCGGATATTGAAGGTTTGGCGCAAGGGCTGAAGACATTTGACGCAGTGATCTCGGCGGCTCCGTTCTTTTTGACACCGAATATCGCGCAAGCTGCCCAGCAGGCCGGCGCGCACTATTTTGACCTGACCGAAGACGTCGCTGCTACCAATGCCGTGCGCGCTTTGGCGGAGAACAGCAAGACTGCATTCATGCCCCAATGCGGGTTGGCACCTGGTTTCGTCGGGATCGCGGGGGCATCGCTGGCGGCCGAGTTTGATGAAATCGACAGCCTGCATATGCGGGTCGGGGCCTTGCCTCTCTTTCCGACCAACGCGTTGAAATACAACCTGACTTGGTCGACCGATGGACTGATCAACGAATACTGCAACCCGTGCGATGCCATCGTGAACGGCGAACGGGTGAAGACCGCTCCGTTAGAGGACTATGAGGTTCTGGGCCATGACGGGGTTGAGTATGAGTGCTTCAACACCTCAGGCGGACTTGGAACCCTTCCCGAAACCCTCGAGGGCGAGGCACGAGCGGTGTCCTACCGCTCGATCCGCTATCCGGGTCATTGTGACATCCTGAAACTGTTGTTGAACGATTTGGGACTGGGTCAACGCCGCGATCTTCTGAAAGAGATTTTTGAGGCCGCCCTTCCGCGCACTGATCAGGATGTTGTGCTTGTCTATTGCACTGCCAAGGGCAAGATCGACGGCGCCCTGCGCGAAAAATCCCTGATCAACAAAAGCTTCGCACGTGAGATCAACGGACAAGTCTGGAGCGCCATTCAGGTCACCACTGCAGCGGGCGTACTCGGCGTGGTTGATCTGATGCGTACGGGCGTTCTGCCCTCGAGCGGTTTTGTCCGGCAAGAGCAGGTGAAGCTGTCCGATTTCCTGAACACCGAATTTGGCCGGCTCTATCGGGCGGGCGACGTAACCCCACAGAACAAGGCGGCGTAAAAGATGAAAGACGTTGTGATGACTGCAGAAACCACTCTGGCAAACCTCGATCTGACCGCAGCAGAGCTGACAGGCGGTACGTTGGCGGTACGGTCTCCGATCGACGGGCGCACTCTGGCCGACGTGCACGAAACACCGGCCTCTGAAATGGAGGCGATCCTGACCAATGCCAAAACCGCCTTCAAAGCGTGGCGCACCGTGCCCGCCCCGCGGCGAGGGGAACTGATCCGTCTGCTGGGTGAGGAATTGCGCGCCGCCAAGGACGACCTGGGCGCCTTGGTCAGTTGGGAGGCGGGCAAGATCACCTCGGAAGGCTTGGGCGAAGTGCAGGAGATGATTGATATCTGCGATTTCGCCGTCGGCCTGTCGCGGCAGCTTTACGGTCTGACCATCGCCTCGGAACGTCCCGGCCACCGGATGATGGAGACTTGGCACCCGGCAGGTCCGGTTGGCGTGATCTCGGCCTTCAATTTCCCGGTTGCGGTCTGGTCGTGGAATGCGGCGCTGGCGCTTGTCTGCGGCGATCCGGTGATCTGGAAACCGTCTGAGAAGACGCCTCTGACCGCGATGGCCTGCCAGAAGATCTTTGAACGCGCGCTGGCCCGGTTCGGGGATGCGCCCGACAATCTGCTGCAAACGCTGATTGGCGGCGCTGCTCTGGGTGAAGCTCTGGTAGCCAGCGAAGACGTGCCAGTGATTTCGGCCACCGGCTCGACGCGTATGGGCCGCGCGGTTGCGCCGATTGTGGCGGCGCGGTTCGGCAAGTGCATTTTGGAGCTTGGCGGGAACAATGCGATGATTGTCGGCCCGTCGGCCGATCTGGAAATGGCGGTGCGGGCGATTGTCTTCTCGGCGGTCGGGACGGCGGGTCAGCGCTGCACGACACTGCGCCGCCTGATCGTCCATAACTCGATCAAGGATGAGTTGGTCGCGCGTCTGAAGAAAGCTTATGCCGGATTGCCCATTGGCGATCCGATGGCCGAGGGCACGTTGATCGGCCCGCTTGTCGATGAGGCCTCAGGCGCGGCGATGACAGCGGCGCTGAAGGCGGCTGAAGCCGAAGGCGGCGTGGTCTTTGGTGGAAAGCGCGTCACCGACGGCGTTCCGGGCGGTGTCTATATGGAGCCTGCCATCGTTGAAATGCCCGGCCAGACAGCAATGGTGAAAACGGAAACCTTCGCGCCGATCCTCTATGTCATGGGCTATGACGATTTCGACGATGCCATCGAGGTTCAGAACGGTGTGCCGCAGGGCCTTTCTTCGTGCGTCTTCACCTTGAACATGCGCGAGGCCGAGCAATTCCTGACCGCAGCCGGATCGGATTGCGGTATCGCCAACGTCAATATCGGCCCGTCCGGCGCCGAGATCGGTGGCGCTTTCGGTGGTGAAAAGGAAACCGGCGGCGGTCGCGAAAGCGGCTCGGACGCTTGGAAAGCCTATATGCGCCGTCAGACCAACACGGTGAACTATTCGGCAGAGCTGCCGCTGGCGCAGGGTGTAAAGTTCGACATCTGAACGCTCGTCCGGCGGCGTGATCGCGCCGCCGGGCCATCAATCTGAAAACAGATAGTCCAGCTGCATGATGGATTGGGCTGTCTCGTTTTTCACACCGAGGAACTTGGAGATTGCGGCCTCATTGTCGGCCCGATCCGATGTCTCGCGCAGGCGCAGATAGCCATCAATCCCGGCCTTGCGGATTTCTTCGGACTCGTGTGCCAGATCATTGCGCAGGGTTGGCAACAGGCGCGCGACGGTCTCGGTCGGGCTGTTTTCACCCGCCAAGCCAACACGGCGCGCATGGCCGATCAGGTAGTCGTCGGAATACTGACATTCGATCTCCAGCACATGGGTCTTGGCGGCATCGCCGCAGAAATCCTGAATGGCGTCCAGATTGGCCGGATCAAGGCACAACGCCAGTTGGTTCGATCCGAAATGATCAAACAGCATTCGCACAACGGCCCGTCTGTGGCGTGAACGTTTGGTCAGAGTCGTCTCGATCCCGCCCAGATCCGGCAGCGGAGTGTCCTGCTCGTTGAACAGATATTCGAGGCAAGGGATGTCGGTGACCGAAGCGATCTGATCCACCAACCGCTTTGCCACGTGCCACTTCTTGCAGACGATCAGAAACAGCTCTCTTTCCGGGCCCAGCGTATTCCCGGCCTCCCAGAACCGCTGGCCGAACCGGCGGCCTACGCGTCCACGCCCGGCAAGGAAGGCATAGAGGTTGCGTCCCTCATCCGAGATCGGGAAATCAACACCGGTGCTCGCGTAGAGCGTCCCGAGACGCTCTTTCAACTCTTGCGCTTCGGGGCTGATCTTACGGGCAAACAGGTAATTCTGCCCCAGCAACATGTCGAAGTGATCATTGTAGAAGGTCACCGGCATGCCGTAATCCGAGAACATCAGGAAGGTTAGCGTGCGGTTTTCGATTTCGCTCTTCGGGATCAGGTGACGGACCAGCGTCTGAAAGAAGGTCTCGTCCGGGATCCAGGTAGAGGAGAAGAACCGGATCACATCGCGCCGCTGTTTCAGAAAATCCAAAATCATCTCGACCGTGCGGCGGCGCAGGCACCACCACTGGCTGCCGATCATCACCTGGATATCGTCGGGGATGTCGCGTTTGACGTTGAAGCGCTTCTGCAACTCGTAAGAGGTATAGAACCGCTTGGGCTGCGTGCGTTCGTTGAAGTAGTGGCGGTAAATCAGCCGGTCTTCTTTCATGCCGGTCTTGATCCAGTTGCTGGCAAAAAAGTCGTGGCTTTCGATGAAATCCGTGTCGTGTTCGTCCAGAAAGTTATGGGCGTATTCCGCGGTCTTGATAGCCATGCAATCGCCCGACAACATGTAGAAATGCGTCGCACGGGGAAAGGCGCTTTCAGCTGCTTGCAAGGCGTGCAGAGTGGCCTGCACCAAAGACCACTCACCCCAGCCGCATTTAATGCGTTTGGCGGCGAAGGTGACGTTCGGGTTGTCCTTCAGGGCCGTGCGAATGCGGTCATAGTCCGACGCCTTGGCCCGCGCATCGAAATGGATTGCCATACAATCGCCAACGGCGGTCAATTGCTCAGCCTGCGCGATGATCGCGTCGGGGTTCTTGTGACACAGCAATATGTAGGCAATCTTCGCCATGTGGGTCCGCTATTTCCGTTTCTGCCCGTTTGCACTCGTGATACTGAGGATGAGCGATTGAATAAACCGAATAGTTTTGGTTCTTTGCTTGTAAAACGACTTACGCGTAACAAGTTCCGAGATTTTGAGGAGGCATAGCAGATGGGGTTCCCCGGCACCTGGATGACCGAGAGTGAAAGCATGGTTTACCGTGTTGTGCCGAAATGTGCCTGCTCGACCATTGGCCAGATCATGTACTATTCCGACCACGGCCAGTTCTTTGATGGCGACATTCATGATGCCAAGGACGGGATGCACAAATGGGCCTTTGACCACAGCCAAGGCATGATCTCGGCCAATGTGCGCAATCATGGGTCTTATGCGTTCACCTGCGTGCGCAATCCCTATACGCGGATCCTCAGCTCATTCTTCGACAAGATCTGTGGCATTCAGCGCAACGGCAAGCGGTACCGAGGCAAGCTGGTGCCGACGCTGGTTTATAACTACGGGATCGAGGTTGGCGGCGACGATGGAAAGGGTGAGTTCGACCAGGTCGCCAGTTTCCGCCGCTTCCTTCTGTTTGCGCGGGATACGATCCGATGGCGCAGGCCGATGGACCCGGATATCCACTGGTCGGCCATGTCGGGGCATGTGTCGACCTTTGTGGTCAACGGCGGGCGCTACGACAACATTTTCTGGACTGAGAAGTTCAACGACGGGATGCAGGACGTTCTGAACCACATCGAGACCTCGCATACCGTAACCTTGTCCGAGATCCCGAGGTTTAACGAATCCGAAGGCCACGGACCCAAGCGCGCTCACCCGGTTGAGGACTATTTCGACGATCTTTCGATGCATCTGGTCTATGAGATCTACAAACAGGATTTCGAGCTGTTCAAATACGATTTCGAAAACCCCGCAAACAAGATGCCGGTGGGTGAGATCGACTTGGATGAAATCCACGCGAAACTCGGGTCGTAGTTCTGGCTGCTTTGGGGCAGGGGAACGCTCCCGCCCATCGTCAATGTCTCTGACGAGACATCTCCTCTGGTTGGGCCGGGCGCAACGCTTTGCGTGGCGCCCGGCCCAAGTCCGAACGGGGTATCGGCGAAGCCGATGGCGCGGGTCGGGCGCGGGAGCGTTTGGGATTGTTGTATTGATCGCAAGGTATCGAATCCCAGCGTACCGGGAGTTGGGGTTCATTGGACGCTCAGTTCGTGAGCGAGGTGCTGACGGCTAATTTCCGTATTCTGAATGACTTCTAAGTCGTGTCGGTCGCATGACTGTATCTCTGAGAGGAATGTCCGACTGAGGGATTGCTCCATGCGCCTCAAAAAGGCCCCACTCGCCTGGCGGATGGGGCCTTTGGGTTTCGCTCCCGAAGACGTTACAGCTCGCGTACCGCTCCCTTTGCTGCGCTGGTGGTCAGCTTTGCATAAGCCTTCAGCGCAGTGGACACTTTGCGTTTGCGCGGTGCGGCCGGGGCCCAGCCTTTTTCGTCCTGAACCTTGCGCCGTTCGGCCAGATCCTCATCCGAGACCGCCAGATGGATCGAGCGGGCAGGGATGTCGATTTCGATCTTGTCGCCGGTTTGCACCAGGCCGATGACGCCACCTTCAGCCGCCTCAGGCGAGACGTGACCAATCGACAGGCCCGATGTGCCGCCCGAGAAACGGCCGTCAGTCAAAAGGGCGCAGGCTTTGCCGAGACCTTTGGATTTCAGGTATGAGGTCGGGTACAGCATCTCCTGCATGCCCGGCCCTCCGCGCGGCCCTTCGTAGCGGATAACCACCACATCGCCCTCTTTCACCTTGCCGGTCAGGATGTCGCTAACCGCCTGATCCTGGCTTTCGCAGACATAGGCCGTACCGGTGAATTTCAGGATGTTCTCATCCACACCCGCGGTTTTTACGATACAACCGTCACGGGCGATATTGCCGAACAGAACTGCCAGACCACCGTCCTGACTGAACGCGTGCTCCTTAGAGCGGATGACGCCGCCTTCGCGGTTGGTGTCCAGCTCTTTATAGCGGTTCGACTGGCTAAAGGCCTGCGTGGTGCGCACGCCGCCGGGGGCCGCCTTGAACAGCTCCTGTGCCTTCGGGTTGTTGGCAACCTTGATGTCCCAGTTGGCAATCGCCTCGCCCATGGTAGCTGAATGCACGGTGCTGCAGCCTTCGTGCAGCAGCCCGGCGCGGCTCAGCTCTCCGAGGATCGAGAAGATGCCGCCTGCGCGGTGGACGTCCTCCATATGCACGTTCTCGGTGTTGGGCGCGACCTTGCACAGGCAGGGCACATTGCGGCTAAGGCGGTCCATGTCGGACATATCGAAATCGACGCCGCCCTCATAAGCGATGGCCAGCAGGTGCAGAACAGTGTTGGTCGATCCGCCCATCGCAATATCCAGCGACATCGCGTTCTCGAACGCATCAAAGGTGGCGATTTCGCGGGGTAGGAAGCCCTTCTCGTCCAGATCGTAGTGCCGTTTGGTGATCTCGACGATGCGGCGACCGGCTTCAAGGAACAGCTCTTTGCGGTCCGAATGGGTCGCCAGGGTCGAGCCGTTGCCGGGCAGCGCCAGACCCAGCGCCTCGGCCAGACAGTTCATCGAGTTCGCCGTGAACATGCCCGAGCAGGAGCCGCAGGTGGGGCAGGCGTTTTCCTCGATATGTTTGACCTGTTCGTCGGTGTACTTGTCGTCCGCTGCGGCAACCATCGCGTCGACCAGGTCGATCTTTTTAACATCCAGATCGGCGATGTCGATCTTGCCAGCCTCCATCGGGCCGCCCGAGACAAAGATCGCCGGAATGTTCAGGCGCATCGCGGCCATAAGCATGCCGGGGGTGATCTTGTCGCAGTTCGAAATACAGACCATCGCGTCCGCACAGTGCGCGTTGACCATATATTCCACCGAATCCGCGATCACCTCGCGCGAGGGCAACGAATAGAGCATGCCGTCGTGACCCATGGCGATGCCGTCATCCACGGCGATGGTGTTGAACTCTTTGGCGACACCACCGGCGGCCTCAACCTCGCGCGCAACCATCTGGCCCAGGTCTTTCAGGTGGACGTGACCGGGCACGAATTGGGTGAACGAGTTGACGATGGCGATGATCGGTTTGCCGAAATCGTCATCCTGCATACCGGTGGCGCGCCACAAGCCGCGGGCACCGGCCATGTTGCGGCCATGGGTAGAAGTTCTGGATCGGTACATTGGCATGATGCTGTTTCCCTTTTGCCCCGGTTGCGATATGCGGGGTGCGTACGTTATAGCGCACGTACCACATGTGCGTTATAACGCACAAGACAAATCGTTGGGCGCGGATATGGAATCGGACGAAATTACGCTGAAACTAAAGGAAGTGCGGGCGGCATCGGGCCTCAGCCTGTCCAAAGTGGCCGAGTTGACGGGTGTCAGCAAAGCCATGTTGGGCCAGATTGAGCGTGGCGAATCAAGCCCCACCATCGCGACCCTGTGGAAAATTGCCAAGGGGTTTCAGGTTCCGCTGAGCGCCTTGATCGGGACTTCGGACGCGCGCGCGCAGGGCGTGTTCCGGACCGTGACCTTTCCGGGCAGCATTCAGGTCAAGATCGTCTTTCCCTTCGATCCCGCCCTTGGGGCCGAGACCTTCCATGTCGAACTGGCCGCCAATCAAAGCCACGAATCCCCGGCCCACGCCGCCGGGGTGACCGAGGAGGTCTTCGTGCTGAACGGCGCACTAGAGGTTTTGCAGGATGGCAAATGGGTCGCCCTAAAAGCCGGTGAGGGGCTGCGCTTTGCCGCCGATCTGCCGCATGGGTATCGCGCTGGGCCAGATGGGGCGGCCTTTCTGAACATGCATCACTATTTTCAACCGGCCGAGCTGGCCTCGGTCGGGTAGCCCGGCCTTTCAGGATAATTTGCAATGACGGACGTGCTGAAAAGCCTGACTATCGTGGATGCCGTGGGATCAGCCGGCGCGCTTATCGTGGTAGCGGCCTATTTTGCAACGCAGATGCGGATGATGAATTCCGACGATCTGGCCTTTCCGGTGATCAATCTGCTGGGGTCGGTGCTGATCGCATACTCTTTGCTGCACAACTTCAATCTGGCCTCGATGCTGATCGAGGGGTTCTGGATCATCATCAGCGTGATCGGGATAATTCAGTACTTCCGGCTGAAACGGGGCGTGGAATAGCGCTAACCCGGCTTGAATACGGCCCTTTGCGCGTATAGGGAAAACCCAACCGCGCTTAGGGGAGGCTTTGATGCAAGACGATCCCAAAACCCTCGTTTCAACCGACTGGCTTGCCGCCCATCTGAAAGACCCGGATCTGCGGATTCTGGACGGATCGTGGTACCTGCCTGCGCAGAACCGTGATGCCAAGGCGGAGTATGACGCGGCACATATCCCCGGCGCCCGGTTCTTCGATATCGATGACATTTCAGACCACCGTTCGGACCTGCCGCATATGGCCCCTCCAGTCGAGAAATTCATGTCGCGCCTGCGCGCTATGGGAGTAGGCGATGGCCATCAAGTGGTGGTCTATGACGGGGCCGGGCTGATGTCGGCCGCGCGTGTCTGGTGGCTGTTCCGGCTGATGGGACAAGAGAATGTCGCCGTTCTTGATGGTGGTCTACCTAAATGGCAGGCCGAGGGGCGCGAGGTCGAAGACCTGCCGCCCGTGATCCGCGATCGCCATATGACGGTGCGGGTGCAGAACCATCTGGTGCGGGACGTGACTCAGGTCTCGGCGGCTGCCAAGCTGGCCGATCATGAGATCATCGACGCCCGCTCGGCCCCGCGTTTCGAGGGCACCGAGGCCGAGCCGCGCGAAGGTCTGCGCTCGGGCCACATCCCGGGATCGCGCAACGTGCCCTTTGGCCAATTGCTGAACAAGAACGGCACGATGAAATCGCCCGAGGATTGCCGCGCCGTATTCGAGGCCGCAGGCGTGGATCTGTCGAAACCCGCGATCACCTCCTGTGGGTCGGGCGTGACAGCAGCGATCCTCAGCCTTGCGCTAGAGCGCATGGGCAAAAAAGACCACTCGCTTTATGACGGGTCATGGGCCGAATGGGGTGCCTTCCCAACCCTGCCTGTCGCAACCGGAGAGAACTGATGTTCGAGAACCTCAAGCCGCAGCCAGCTGACAAGATCCTGGCGCTGATGCAGATGTACCGTGAAGACCCGCGCGATCAGAAGATTGATCTGGGCGTCGGCGTCTACAAGAACGCCGAAGGCGTGACCCCGGTGATGCGCGCCGTCAAGGCCGCCGAAAAGCGCATTCTCGAAGAGCAGGAAACCAAAGCTTATACCGGTCTGGCAGGTGATCCGGCCTATGCCGATGCGATGATCGGCCTGATCCTCGGCGACGCAGTACCGCGCGCTAATATTGCCGCCGTTGCGACCCCGGGTGGCACCGGTGCCTGCCGTCAGGCGTTCGAGATGATCCGCATGGCCAACCCCGAGGCCCGCGTATTCGTGTCGAACCCGACATGGCCGAACCACCTGTCGATCCTGAACTATCTGGGCATGGAGACTGTCCAGTATCGCTACTTCGACGGCGAAACCCGTGGTGTCGATTTCGATGGAATGATCGAAGACCTGAAAACCGCCAAGGCGGGCGACGTGGTTCTGCTGCATGGTTGCTGCCACAATCCCACCGGCGCGAACCTGAACCTGGTGCAGTGGCAAGAGGTCGTGAACCTGATCAACGAGCTTGGCCTCGTGGCGATGATCGACATCGCCTACCAGGGTTTCGGCGACGGTCTCGAAGAAGACGCGCAGGCAACCCGTCTGGTGGCCTCGTCGGTCAAGCGCTGCCTGATCGCAGCGTCCTGCTCGAAGAACTTCGGCGTGTACCGTGAGCGTACCGGCCTTCTGATGGCGATCAGCGATGACGCTGCACAGACCTCGCTGAACCAGTCGACGCTGGCCTTCCTGAACCGCCAGAACTATTCGTTCCCGCCGGATCACGGCGCGCGCGTTGTGACCACGATCCTGACCGATGACGCCTTGCGCGCCGATTGGCAGGCCGAACTGGAAGAGGTTCGCCTGTCCATGCTGGGATTGCGCCAGCAACTGGCCGATGAGTTGCAGCGCCTGACCGGGTCGGATCGGTTCAGCTTTGTCGCCCAGCACCGCGGTATGTTCTCACGTCTGGGTGCAGCACCTAAGCTGGTCGAGAAACTCCGTGCGGACCACGGGATCTACATGGTCGGCGACAGCCGGTTGAACATCGCCGGTCTGAACGCAAACACAGTGCCTATTTTGGCAAAAGCGATCGTGGATGTAGGCTGCTAAGCCACCCTTTGGAAATCAAGAAAGCCGCGAAATTCGCGGCTTTTTTGCTTTGAAGGTTAAGACTTGATCCAAGCCCAGGCTTTATCAAGTTCGTCGGTGGTAAAGTGCTTTTCACGGATGTCGATCATAGCGGCAAATTTCGCGTCGATCTCGACAAGGTGACCCAAGAACACGCTGTCAGCGACAATCGCCAGCTTACCAAGTTTCTTCACATTCTTGATGATCCATTTCAGATCAGTCATTGCGGCCTCAAATGTGGCAGAGACCCCTTTGTCGACGACCACGAGCACGCTGATCTTGGCGTGATCTTTTAGTATGTACTCGGCTTTTGCGATTAACTCACGTTCTTGCGTGATGTCGATTTTGCCAGAGATTTCTAGGCCAAGGATATTGCCCTCGCTTTGGTCCAGCACCTTGTACATAACTCTCTCCCGATCTGATGCACGTCTTTGCGACCGTTGATTGGTCGGCTGTGTTCAGTGTTCAGCCATATACCAGAGTTAAGGGTGCAAGGGATCGAACAAAAGTAAAATGGCCCGGCATTGCGCCGAGCCATTCCAATGGTTTTATGAGTGGCACTTACCCTTTCGAGAATTCGGGGTAAGCTTCCATGCCCAGTTCCGCCATGTCGAGGCCGTTGATCTCGTCCTCTTCGCTGACGCGGATGCCAAGGATGGCTTTGAGGATGGTCCACAGGATCAGTGCGCCGACAAAGGTGAACACACCGTAGGCCGCAATACCCAGCAGCTGGGTGCCCAGAGAGGCCTCACCGTAGAAGATGACGGCGATGGTGCCCCAGATACCTGCGAACAGGTGAACCGGGATTGCGCCGACAACGTCGTCCAGCTTGAACTTGTCCAGCATCGGGACAGTGAAGACCACGATGATACCGCCAACTGCACCGATCCACAGCGCACCGAACAGGGTCGGGGCCAGAGGTTCAGCGGTGATCGAAACCAGACCGGCCAGCGCGCCGTTCAGGACCATGGTCAGGTCAGGCTTTTTGTACAGCAGTTGGGTCAGGATCAGGGCTGTAACAGCACCCGAAGCGGCGGCCATGTTGGTGTTGGCAAAGATGCGCGATACGTCAGTTACGTCACCCACGGTGCCCATCGCCAGCTGCGAGCCGCCGTTGAAGCCGAACCAACCCAGCCACAGGATGAACGTACCCAAAGTTGCCAGCGCCAGGTTCGAACCGGGCATCGGGTGGACTTTGCCGTCCTTGTACTTGCCGATACGCGGGCCCAGAACGATCACGCCTGCCAGGGCTGCCCAGCCACCGACCGAGTGTACGACGGTCGAACCGGCGAAATCCGAGAAGCCAGCTTCAGACAACCAGCCGCCGCCCCACTGCCAGGAGCCCGAGATCGGGTACAGGATACCGGTCAGCACGACTACGAAGATCAAGAAGGGGAACAGCTTGATCCGCTCGGCCACGGCACCCGACACGATGGACGCGGTTGCAGCCACAAAGACCAGCTGGAAGAAGAAGTCCGACCCGATCGAGGCATAGTCCAAAGCAGCCTCGGCAGGGTCAACACCAACCGGGTCCAGCACGGTTGGGCCGCCAATGGCAAAGAAGCCATTGAAGTCGCCCGGGTACATCGTGTTGAAGCCAACCAGCCAGTACATGATCGCGGCAATGGAAAACAGCGCCACGTTCTTGATCATCTGCATGGCCACGTTCTTTGAACGCACCAGACCGCCTTCCAGCATGGCAAAGCCTGCCGCCATGAAGAAGACCAGGAAGCCCGCCATCAGGAACAGCAGGGTGGTGAAGATATACTGGGTGTGCAGCGCAGCTTCGCCTTCGGCGGCGGCCTCTTGCGCCAGACCCATCTGCGGCAGCGCGACAATCGCGGCAGCAGGGATGAGAGATTTCATCAGGTTCATAGTCAGTCCTCGAATGATAGTGAGTGTGGGCGCCTTACAGCGCCTCTTCGTTCGTTTCCCCAGTCCGCACGCGCATGGCCTGCTCGACATCGAGGACGAAAATCTTGCCGTCACCGATCTTGCCGGTCTTGGCTGTGTTGGTGATGGTCTCAACGATCTGATCGGCCATCGTTGCAGGTACAACGATCTCAAGCTTGATCTTGGGTACGAAGTTCACGGCGTATTCCGCGCCACGGTAGATTTCAGTGTGACCGGATTGCGAGCCGAAGCCCTTGATTTCGGTCACCATCATGCCGCGTACGCCCGCTTCGGTCAGTGCCTCGCGCACCTCCTCGAGCTTGAACGGCTTGATTGTCGCAATGATCAGTTTCACGTCTGTCCCCTCTACTACTCCGGATCGGGCCGGCTTGTTTGCACGTGCAGAAAAAGAGCGCGTGTCGGGGCGTTAAGGAACGATTCCCCGACGTGAAACCGACTGAAAATGACGCAATATTGCACAATTTTTGCACAAATAGTGTCTGATGATTAAAAAATAGGCAAAAATGGGAAGGATAGTTCCGGAAAATCGGACCTCAACATAGGCGGGACGTCAGGGTATGGTGAGGCAAAAGTATAAACGGGCAGAGTTTGAGCATGTCTGAGTCCAAGCGCCGCAAACCGACACTGGTCGCGGATAAAAGATACCCTTCGAAGGCGCGCAAACCTTCGACGACCATGCGGGCTGCCAAGCCCGCGGGCAAGAAGTCGACCGCCCGAAAAACCACGACCCGCAAGACGGCACGGAAGAAAACGCGCAAGCGGTCGGGCGGCAACGGCGGAGGTTTTTTCCGTCGTCTGTTCCGCTGGATCTGGCGGCTGGTCTGGGGCGTGACATGGCGCGTTGGGGCCGTGGTCGCCATGCTGATCGCGCTGGCGGTGGGCGTGGTCTATACCTCGCTGCCCGATGTCGATGCCTTGCTGGATGGTCGCGCACGCGGCTCGGTCACGATGTTGGACCGCGATGGCAAGGTCTTTGCCTGGCGCGGGGACCAGTTTGGCGGGGTGATCACCGCCGATACCGTTTCACCCCACCTCAAGAACGCCGTCATCGCGACCGAGGATAAACGGTTCTACCGCCATTTCGGCGTCAGCCCGCGCGGTGTGGCCAGCGCGGTTCGCATCAACCTGAGCGAAGGGCGCGGTCCGCTCTCGGGCCATGGCGGCTCGACCATCACGCAGCAGACGGCCAAGCTGCTGTGTCTGGGCGTACCTTACGACCCTGCCGCGTGGGAGTCGGAGGCCGCTTATGAGGCGGATTGCCGTCAGGGCTCGCTCTGGCGCAAAGGCAAAGAGGCGATTTATGCCCTGGCGATGGAGGTGAAATACTCCAAGGACGAAATCCTGACGATCTATCTGAACCGCGCATTCCTGGGGGCTGGTGCACGTGGGTTCGAAGCGGCCAGCCAGCGCTATTTCGGAAAATCTGCGGCCGAGGTTTCTCCTTCAGAAGCCGCGATGCTGGCCGGTCTCCTGGTGGCACCATCGCGCTATGCGCCGACGAACAACCTGCAGCGCTCGCAGGATCGGGCGCGACTTGTGGTTGGGCTGATGGAAGCGCAGGGCTACCTGTCCGGCGCGCAGGCCAGTGAAGCGCGTGCCCGTCCTGCGCAACTCTCCGAAGCCGCTGCTGCCCGTGCAGGCGGCTATTTCGCCGATTGGGTCATGGCCAGCGGGCCAGAGTTCTTCACCCGCAACACCACCGAGGATGTGGTGATCCGCACGACATTGGACCAGCGCATCCAGACCTCGGCCGAAGAGGCGCTGCAATTCATCTTTCAGGAGAAGGTCCGGGAAGGGTCGAAAGCGCAGGCCGCGATTGTTGTGATGTCGGCGGATGGGGCGGTGCGCGCCATGGTTGGCGGCCGCAAAACCCGCGTCTCGGGCGCGTTTAACCGCGCGACACAGGCGCTGCGGCAGACCGGGTCGTCGTTCAAGCCTTTTGTCTATGCTACTGCGTTGGAGCTTGGGTATTCGCCCTATGATACGGTGATGGATGAGCCCTACTGCGTGAACATCCCCGGATCGGGTCAATGGTGCCCCAAGAACTACACCAACAAATACTATGGGCAGGTTACGCTGGCGGACGCGCTCAAGAACTCTCTGAACATCCCAGCGGTGAAAGTGGCCGAGATTTCGGGCCTCGACAATGTGCGTACGGTCGCCACCGGTTTCGGGATCGCCAGCGATCTGGCACAAGGCCCCGCACTGGCGCTGGGCGCGTCGGAAAGCACCCTGATCGAGATGACGGGCGCGTATGCGGGTATTCTGAACGGCGGCTCGTCGGTTGAACCCTACGGCCTGACCGAATTGAAGCTGCTGGGCGATGAAACCCCGGTGATGGTGACGACCACGGGGATTGGTGAGCGGGTGATCAATGACAAAGCCGCCAAGGAACTGATCTGGATGATGGAGCGTGTGGTGTCCGAGGGCACAGGTGGCCGCGCCCAGCTGCCGGGATGGCAGGTGGCAGGCAAGACCGGAACGACCCAGGCGGCGCGGGATGCTTGGTTCATCGGGTTCACGGCCGACTACGTGGCCGGTGTCTGGATGGGCTATGACGACAACACGCCCCTGTCCGGTGTCACCGGAGGCGGGTTGCCGGCCGAAATCTGGAAAGAGACGATGCTGCGCGTGACCGAAGGGATGACGCCGACACCTCTGCCGATGATCACGCCAGAGCCGCCGGTGCAGGTCGCGCAACCTCAGCCCCGCCGCAATCAGGGCGGAGGGTTCGAGCGTGCCATCAACAACTTGATCCGGGATATCTTCGGCGGAAACTAGCGCGCTAGGGTCCAAGCATTAAAAAAGGCGGCACACCCGGTGCCGCCTTCTTCAATTCAAACGTGATCTGGGATCAGACGCTGGCGTCCAGCGCTGCCAGAATTGCGTCGCCCATTTCTGTGGTTGTAACCGGAGTCACACCTTCATCGGCCAGCAGGTCTGCGGTGCGAACGCCGTCGGCCAGCACTTTCTCAATCGCGGCTTCCAGACGGTCGGCTTCGTCCCCCTGATCAAAGCTGTAGCGCAGCGCCATTGCAAAGCTGAGAATACAGGCGATCGGGTTGGCTTTGCCTTCGCCCGCGATATCCGGTGCCGAGCCGTGTACCGGCTCATACATCGCCTTGGGACGACCATTCTCCATCGGGGCACCCAAGGAGGCCGAGGGCAGCATGCCCAGCGATCCGGTCAGCATTGCGGCGCAATCCGACAGGATGTCGCCGAACAGGTTGTCAGTCACGATCACGTCGAACTGCTTGGGCGCGCGCACCAGCTGCATCGCGCCGTTGTCGGCATACATGTGGGTGACTTCGACCTCGGGGTAATCCTTGGCGACCTCATTCACCACTTCGCGCCACAGAATGCCCGATTCCATGACATTGGCTTTTTCCATCGAGCAAAGCTTCTTGTTCCGGCGCATCGCCAGTTCAAAGGCCGAGCGCGCGGCGCGTTCGATCTCGGATTCGGTGTAGCGCTGAGTGTTGACGCCCACACGCTCATTGCCTTCCTCGAAGATGCCGCGCGGCTCGCCGAAATAGATGCCCGAGGTTAGCTCGCGCACGATCATGATATCCAGACCTGTTACAACATCGGTTTTCAGCGACGAGAAATCCGCCAGCGCGTCAAAGCATTGGGCCGGGCGCAGGTTGGAATAGAGGTCCATTTCCTTGCGCAGGCGCAGCAAGCCGCGTTCGGGCTTCAGGCTGAAGTCCAGATCGTCGTATTTCGGGCCGCCAACAGCGCCCAGCAGAACCGCGTCTACCTCTTGGGCTTTGGCCATGGTCTCATCCGACAGGGGTTTGCCATGGGCGTCATAGGCCGCACCGCCGACCAGATCCTCGCTCACGTCAAAGTGAAGGCCGCGGTTGGTGTCGAACCAAGAGATGATTCTGCGCACTTCGGCCATAACTTCCGGGCCAATTCCGTCTCCGGGCAGGATGAGGAGCGAGGGGTTGGACATCGACAGTCTCCTTGCGTTTCGTCGCAAAGGGCCTAGCGTCTGCGCCGCACCGGGTCAATGAGACGAACCGGATGAATCGCGAGGAAAACACATGTTGATACCGGGAAATCCCGTCCCAGGCCTGAAAATCGAAACTGTCGGGCATGGGGTGTTCGATCTTGAGGCCGACAAAGGCGAAAACGGAACGCTGGTGATCCAGTATCGGGGACTGCATTGTCCGATCTGCATCAAGCAGATGACCGAGGTCGAAGCGGCGCTGGATGATTTTGCCGCGCTGGGCGTCGAGGTCATCATGATAACCACAGATACTGCCGACCGCGCGGCCGAGGCCGCTGAAAAGGCCGGTGTATCGCGCCTGCGTGTCGGTCACAGCCTGCCGCTGGCCGCGGCGCGTGAGGATTGGGGTCTGAAAATCTCAACCGCGCGTGAAGGCAGCGCCGAACCCGCTTTCTTTGCCGAGCCGGGGCATTTCTATATCGCAACCGACCGGACGCTGTACTACGCGTGGCAGCAGACAACGCCATTTGGGCGTCCGGCCATGGCGGATATCGTTGGCGGTCTGAAATTCACCCTCGGCAACAATTATCCTGCGCGTGGCACCTATACAGGCCCGCTCTAGGCCTTATGGCAGCGCGACATCGACCCACACCAGCCGGTGACGGCTGGCGCGCTGGGCAGTCTCGCGCATCGGGTCCTCAGGGTTGGGCCAGAACACGCCCGACTTGATGACCTGCAGGTCGACTGAGGGCAGGACATAATCCACCCTCAGCTCTCCGACGGCTTTCCAGTTTACAGTTGCGGCGTCGCCCTCTGCGGTCTTGGGCTGGGGGTCTTGCAGGCGGGGTTCCGAGAGAAGCGCGGCTATAGTCTCGGTGCGTCCGTCGCTCTTGCCGGGGTCCAGATTGGCGTCGCCTGCGATGACAAAAGGGCCGTCCGGAACGGGGCCAAGCCGCCCGTCCATCAGCAGGGACCAGAACCGGATCTCATCGCGATTGCGCAGGCCGTTGCGGTCCTCTGGCCCGTCGAAGACCGGCGGAGTGGCGTGAAAGGTCATCAGATTCAGATGACCAAAAGGCGTGGTGACGGGAACCACCCAATGCCCAGTGGAGGACAGCCTCTGCGCCGCCTGCGCCTGTGCTGAAGGGTAGGGCGCGCCATTCACGACCGGCAGTTCAGCCCCCGGAAGTTCTGACCATAACAGGGACGCGAAATCCTGTGCCTCGTCCTGTGCGATCTCGTATCGGGACAGAACGGCCAGCCCACCATGACCCGTAAACAAGCCCCAACCCTGCGAGTCGCCCGGTCCTTGGGTACGTCCGTCTCCGTCCAGGTCCAGCCCGCTGTCTATCCCGGTATTGGGCTGCGCTGTAAAACGATGTGGGTAGTCCAGCCCCGCCGCGCGCAGTGCCTCGGCAAAAGCGGTCAACGCCAAACCATCCATGTCCCAGTCGATCCCTTGCAACGCCAGAATGTCTGGCTGGACCCTTACAAGGACATCAACAACGGCCTGAACCTGTTCGTCATCTCGCTGAATATCGCGCAGCAGCAACCCGGGGCCTTTGCGGCTGAGTTCGGTGTTATAGGTGGCAACGCGCACGGTCTCTGCCTGTGCGGCCAGAGGCAGCATCAGCAGGATCAGGGCACGGATCATGCGGTCTGAGTAGACTCGGTTGTGGAATAGGCGCGGCGTTTCTCAACGATAAGCCCGGCAATCCGCAGGGTCGCCATGCCGCGCATGATCATGCTTGCGGGCAGGAAGGCCCAGGCGCACATGGTCCAGATCAGGGTCTGAGGGTTGCTTAGCGAGATCGGGAGCAAGATATTTGTCAGTAGCTTCATCACTGCCGGGATCAGGAAGGGCAACAGAATGCCGATGCAGATGTTCAGGCGCCCGTCGCGTTGCAGGCGAGTAACCACGTCACCGCCTTTGGTCGGGTCGAACAGAGGCAGGTTTGTCCACACATTGAACGCCCCGTTTCCAGTCGGCCAGCCGCGCAGTTTCACAGCATAGGCGAAGCTTGCGATGGTCACCAATGCGGCCATGTAGGCGATGCTGGCAGCGACACGCACAAGCTCAACCAGCGGCTGGGCAGCATCTGCGGGCAGCATCAAAACGATCAACCGAACCGGCGAATAGGGAAAATCGACTACATTCGCGACGGACAAGCCCATCGCGTAGGAAAAGCGGGTCATTTCAGTCGGCGCATAGGCGTTTTTGCAGATCAGCGTCAGGAACGTGACCATCGACATCAGGCCAACGAACCGCAAACGGTTCACCGGCGGCGCATCACGGAATTCAATAAAGCTGGGGAAGGCCGAGTTATATTCGGCAAAGGTCAGGATGAACGCGAGGATCGCGAGGAAGACAATGACCTCGGTCCCGTTCGTCGATGAAACTGGCAGGTACAACGCGGGGGTCAACACCATAACGGCGACCAAAATCCCACGTATCGCCGCCCCTGTCGTGCGTGCAATCACTATCCGAACCCTTTTTCAAACCGGAACCAGCCAATTCTGTGTCGGCTTCATTCCAACTTGTGCCCGTCGCCTGCGTTTTATGACGGATACCTCTTTCGACCAAACATGGACGATAAGCGGTAATTCGCTCAAGCCAGGGTGCAGATAACACGTGATTTCGGGCAAAATGATGGCGCAACTGGTGCGGGATTGCATCAATTTCGACGCAAATCCGACGTGTATCTCAATTTGAGACCTACATGTTGTGTTTCTCGGATTTTCAACCCCAAGAATGCGAACGGAGCCGCCTTGGCGACTCCGTTAGGTTGAGTATCAACAGATTCGTCCCCAGAATCACACCCAGGGGCGGGCCTGACCGGCGTGATCCTCGAACTTGTCGATGTGATGGTCTTTTTCCATCGTCAGGCCGATATCGTCCAGACCGTTCAGCAGGCAGTGCTTGCGGTGCGGGTCAATGTCGAAGGTGATCTCAACACCGTCCGAAGTGGTAATCTTCTGATCTTCCAGATGCACGGTCATGCGGGCGTTTTCACCCTTGTGCGCGTCATCCATCAGAACCGCGTGATGCTCTTCTTCGACCACGATAGGCAGGATGCCGTTCTTGAAGCAGTTGTTGAAGAAGATGTCGGCGAAGCTGGTCGAGATCACGACCTTTATGCCGAAATCCTTGATGGCCCAAGGTGCGTGTTCGCGCGAGGAGCCGCAGCCGAAATTGTCGCCGGCCACCAGAATCTCGGCCTCGCGATAGGCAGGTTTGTTCAGAACGAACTCTTCGTTTTCCTGCCCGTCGTCGTGATAGCGCATCTCGTCAAACAGAACGACGCCAAGGCCGGACCGTTTGATGGTCTTCAGGTGAACTTTGGGGATGATCATATCGGTGTCGATATTGATCAGTGGCATTGGGGCGGCCACCCCGTGGACTTTGTCAAACTTTTCCATGTCTACACTCCTGCGGGGTAGGGCCGCGCCCGTGCCTCGCGTCTAAGCTTCTTTCGCTTCAGTTGTTTCGTCTTTGGGTGCGTTCTTGACGAAGAACGCCATGAAGACCAATCCGAACCCGTTAAACAGCATCTCGATGCCCAGGAAGATCCCCAGAATGCTCAGCAGGGCCTGCGGTTGCTGCCCGACATAGCTCCAGATGATGCCTGCGAGGACGATCGACAAGATGCCTGAGATCATCGTGGGCCAGAAAAACTGCGTTCCCTTCATCTGGAACGACAGAATGATCCGCGCGATGCCGCCTGCCATGAACAGGATCAGCATAACGGTCGCCAGCGTCAGCGTGCCCTGCAGCGGGTGATCCAGAAAAGACCAGCCCAGAAACAGCATGACCGCACCCATGATGAGTGACAGGATCTTGTTGCCGACGCCTTCAACCGTGAAGCCGCCAACAACCTGCAGCACGCCCGAGATCAGTAGCAACACACCGGTTACCACCGTTACGGCGACAGATGCCACGACAGGTGCGCCCAGCACAAAGATACCGAACGCTATGGATAGGAGCCCCAGCAGGAGCCATTTGATCCAGTCACTCATTTGTTCAATCCCTCAAATATCTAGATATGAGGGGACCTTACATCAATTCACGGACGTCTGTCAGCCGTCCTGTGATTGCCGCAGCGGCAGCCATTGCCGGGCTCAGCAGGTGAGTCCGCCCACCACGCCCCTGACGACCTTCGAAATTGCGGTTCGAAGTAGCGGCACAGCGCTCGCCCGGTTGCAGCTGGTCGGGGTTCATCGCCAGACACATCGAGCATCCCGCCAGACGCCATTCGAAACCGGCCTCTTTGAAGATTTCGGCAAGGCCTTCTTCTTCGGCCTGAGCGCGGACAAGACCCGAACCGGGCACGACCATGGCGCGCATGCCGTCCTTGATCTTCTTGCCCTTCAGAATTTCCGCGGCGGCGCGCAGATCTTCGATACGACCGTTAGTGCAGGACCCGATAAAGACGGTGTCGACTTCGACATCGCTCAGCTTCTGACCGGCTTCCAGACCCATATATTCGATCGAACGGCGGGCCGCGTCGACTTTGCCGCCTTCAAAGTCCTCAGGGTGCGGGACGGTTGCTGTGATCGGTAGAACGTCTTCGGGGCTAGTGCCCCATGTGACGACCGGCGCAATATCTTCACCACGTAGCGTGATGACCTTGTCAAAATGCGCGCCTTCGTCGGTGTAGAGCGTTTTCCACCAGTCCAGCGCCGCTTCCCACTGAGCTCCTTTCGGAGCATGCGGGCGACCTTTGACATATTCAAACGTGGTTTCGTCCGGCGCGATCAGACCGGCACGCGCGCCACCTTCGATCGCCATGTTGCAGACGGTCATGCGACCTTCCATAGACAGATCGCGGATTGCTTCACCGCAATATTCGATGACATAGCCGGTGCCGCCAGCAGTGCCGGTCTCACCGATCACGGCCAGAGTGATGTCTTTGGCGGTCACGCCCGGCTGCAATTTGCCGGTGATCTCGACCTTCATGTTCTTGGACTTCTTCTGGATCAGGGTCTGGGTGGCCAGAACGTGCTCGACCTCAGACGTCCCGATGCCGTGAGCCAGAGCACCAAAAGCGCCATGGGTGGCGGTGTGGCTGTCGCCGCAAACGACAGTCATGCCGGGCAGGGTCCAGCCTTGCTCAGGGCCGACGATGTGGACGATACCCTGGCGGACGTCATGCACCGGATAGTAGTGAATGCCGAAATCCTTAGCGTTCTTGTCCAGTGCTTCGACCTGAATGCGCGATTCGGGGTTTTCGATCCCGTTCACACGGTCCGGCGTGGTCGGAACGTTGTGGTCCGGCACGGCGATGGTCTTTTCCGGCGCGCGCACCTTGCGGCCTGCCATGCGCAGGCCTTCGAAGGCCTGTGGGCTGGTTACTTCATGAACCAAGTGGCGGTCGATATAAAGCAGGCAGGTGCCATCATCGGCTTCATGCGCGACATGAGCATCCCAGATCTTGTCATAGAGTGTTTTGGGGGACATCGGTCCTCTCCCGTATGTAATGAGAAATAGCTGGCGAGGTGGCTTAGGCCGCCGATAGGCGGGCCAGAACCGTGCGGGCAGCCCCATAGAACCGTTCGCGCAACCGCGCGCGGTCTTCCAGATTCTGAAGTTGGGCTACATTGAGTCTCATATTTCGGTCAGATATAGACACTGGCCGAGTCTATCAAGGTCTTGTAAGGCCCCCAGATGCCATCAGGGCACATTCATGCGAGGCATCAGGCGTGCTTCATTGAAATGTCATGGGTCGCTTGCTACCTTGAATTTACCCTGCGCCGGGTTTTACGGCGCGCAGCAAAGGAGGACTATGTCCTGTCTCTACATACCCAGGCGGGTTTGCCCGCCGATGACGGGGCCAGTGTAATGGCCCACTCTCAGTCAATCAGCGACAAGCTGCTTGAGCGTATCCTTTCCTCACTTTCCGACGACAAGGCCGAAGACGTCGTGCAGATCAACCTGCAAGGTAAGTCTTCTGTTGCGGATCATATGGTGATTGCCTCGGGTCGGTCGACCCGTCAGGTCGCAGCCATGGCGGAAAAGCTGACGGATCGCATCAAGCAGGAATTCGGTTTCACCTCGAAGGTCGAAGGCAAGGATGCCGGTGACTGGGTGTTGATCGATACGGGCGACGTAATCGTCCATATCTTCCGCCCCGAAGTGCGTGAATTCTACCAGCTGGAAAAGATGTGGCAGCCTGCGGGCGGCAGCGCCTCAGCCAACTGAGGCGCCATCCCGGCCTTTATTGAATGGCCGGAGGCGAGAGAGATATGCGTATCAGCATAGTTGCGGTCGGGCGATTGCGCGCCGGACCCGAGAAAACCCTGCTTGACGATTACCTGACCCGTTTCGACCGCACTGGCCGTGGCCTGGGCCTTGGTCCTGCGCGGATGATCGAGGTTGAAGACAAGAAAAACGCAGGCATGGGCGCCGAGGCCGGTCTGCTGCGCAAGGCACTGCCCAAAGGCGCTGTGATTTTTACGCTGGATGAGCGCGGACGGCTGATGTCTTCACCGGATTTTGCCCAAAAGCTGGGGTATTGGCGCGACGCCGGGCGGCAGGATCTGGCGCTGATCATCGGTGGAGCAGATGGAATTGACCCTTCACTGCGCGCTGAGGCGGATTTTTCCATCTCATTCGGGTCCATGGTCTGGCCCCATATGCTGGTCCGTGTAATGTTGGCCGAGCAACTCTACCGGGCCGCAACCATCTTGTCGGGCGGCCCCTATCACCGGGTCTGAAACGGGTCTGACATGGCGCAGCTTCTGATTGTCTATCATTCGCGCACCGGCGGTGCTCGGCAAATGGCCGAAGCAGCGGCCGAGGCCGGTAGGGATGAGGCAGATATCGTCCTGAAAACCGCAGATCAGGCCGGGCCCGACGATCTGCTGGCCGCCGACGGCTACATTTTCTGCGCCCCCGAAAACCTCGCCGCGATTTCTGGCCTGATGAAAGAGTTCTTCGATCGCAGCTATTATCCCGTTCTGGGCCGGGTCGAAGGTCGCCCCTACGCTCAGATGGTGTGTGCCGGGTCTGACGGAGAGAACGCCGCCCGTCAAACCGCCCGCATCGCCACCGGCTGGCGGTTGAAAGAAGTGCAGCCGCCTTTGATCATCTGCACTTATGCTCAATCGCCTGAGGCGATACTGGCTGAGAAGACAATCCCCGAAGACCAGCTGGATCAATGCCGCGAGATCGGCGCTGCTATGGCGGCGGGGCTGAGCCTCGGGGTGTTCTGATCCTTAGTTCAGGTCGATGATCGTGGTGTCTTCGCTCCAACCGCCGACATTGTCGCGGGCTTGAATCTGCACCTGCGTGATACCTTCGGGAATCGAAACGCCGCTCAGCGAGCGGGTGAAGGGCTGTTCGTCCACATGCGGGTGATGCAACACGCGCATACCAAGCTCGGCCCCGTCCATGTCCAGCACACGCCAACCATCGGCGTAGTCATCCCATCCGGTATCCGGATGCCGGATCGTCACATCAAAACGCCACGTATCTCCGCTGCGGCTGGCCGAGACGCTCTCGATGGTCGGAGGATCGGCAAGAACGGGTGTGGCAAAGAAAGCAGTCAGAATCAGATAGCGCATGGGCAGATCCTAAGGAATTGGTTGCGAAATAGGGATCACGTCTTGGTGTCAGGGGGCAAGGTCAGAAGCACCGTTCTCGAATGTGATGCGAACTCACGCCGGTAGAGAACACCGAATGTGATCACGGTGCCAATGATCAACGCGATGGGGCCTAGAAACCACGCAAGCGAGGCAAGCGCGAAGTAGGTGGCCCTGAGCGCGCGGTTGAAACTGCGGGCGGCGGTCACACAGATCTCGGCGGCTTGCCTAGCGCGCGGGTAGGCTTCCGGGTCATCGGGTTCATTCGGCACGGCCGCCATCAGAACGGCGCAGTAGCCGAACAAGCGGTGCGCCCAGACGTATTTTAGAAACGCGTTTGCCAGAAACAGGATTACGACGAGGATCTTAATCTCCCACACCAATGCAGGGGCGCTGCCGATGGCCAGATCGCTGGCAACGCCTGCCAGTTGCTCGGTATTACCCAACAAGGCCAGCCCACCGCCAATTGCGATCATCGTGGTTGAGGCGAAAAAGGTGCTGCCCTGCCGCATGGCTGCAACAACCTGTGCGTCGAACATGCGGGGCTGGCGGGTGACCATCTCGTGCATCCAGCCGCGGCGGAAATCGTCCATCATCATCGCAACAGACAGTTTGCCCGGCGAAGGGTGTTCGATCTTCCAGCCGATCCCTTGCCAGGCCACCAGCAAAAGCAAAACGGCCGCATAGTCCAGCGTCGAAAACATAAGCGCGCGATCAATCCAGGTCATGGCGCGACAGTAGGGTCAGATCATAAAACTTGCCAGACGGAGAAATTGGTAATATTATTTTACCAAATTGGAGGATCAGCCATGGAAATGCCCCAGCCAAATCCTGATGTGCTTGCCCGAAAGCAGGCCGTTCTGGCGCGATTGCTGCAGGTTTTGCCTGAGGACGCAGTGATTCACGACCCGTCGGAAACGCGGGCCTATGAGTGTGACGCGCTGACCGCGTATCGTTGCCCACCCATGCTGGCGGTGCTGCCTTCGACCACGCAGGAGGTCTCGGACGTGCTGCGCATTTGCCATGACGAAGGCGTGCCGGTGGTCCCGCGCGGTTCGGGGACTTCGTTGGCCGGCGGGGCGCTGCCAACGGCGGATTGTGTGATCCTTGGCGTCGCGCGCATGAATGACGTGCTGGAGACGGACTATGACAACCGTTTCATCCGCGTTCAGACCGGCCGCACCAATCTCAGCGTGACTGGCGCGGTTGAAGAGGAGGATTTCTTCTACGCCCCCGATCCATCATCCCAGCTGGCCTGTGCGATTGCGGGGAACATCGCGATGAATTCGGGCGGAGCGCATTGCCTGAAATACGGCGTGACCACCAACAACCTGTTGGGCGTGACCATGGTGATGATGGATGGCAGCGTGGTCGAGATCGGCGGCGCGCATCTGGATTCCGGCGGGCTGGACCTGTTGGGCGTGATCTGCGGCTCGGAAGGTCAGCTTGGCGTCGTGACCGAGGCGACGCTCCGCATCCTGCGCAAACCTGAGGGCGCGCGGCCTGTTCTGATGGGGTTCGATGACAATGAGGTGGCCGGTCAATGCGTCTCGGACATCATCAAGTCGGGTATCTTGCCGGTTGCGATCGAGTTCATGGATACGCTCTGCATCAAGGCGTGTGAGAACTTCGCCCATGCCGGCTATCCTGACTGCCACGCGCTGCTGATTGTCGAGGTCGAAGGCTCAGATGCCGAGATCGACTATCAACTGTCGAAGACCGTCGAGATTGCGAAGCGCCACAACCCGGTGGAACTGCGCGAAAGCCAGTCCGCTGAAGAAAGTGCCAAGATCTGGCTGGGTCGGAAATCGGCCTTTGGCGCGATGGGGCAGATGAACGACTACATGTGTCTGGACGGCACGATCCCGGTCTCGGCGCTGCCTCAGGTTCTGCGCCGCATCGGCGAGTTGAGCGAGGACTATGGCCTGCCTGTCGGCAATGTTTTCCACGCAGGCGACGGCAATATGCACCCGCTGATCCTGTTTGATGCCAATAAGCCCGGTGATCTGGAAAAATGCGAGGCGTTTGGTGCCGATATCCTAAAGCTCTGCGTCGATGTGGGCGGCTGCCTGACCGGAGAGCACGGGGTGGGCATCGAGAAACGGGATCTGATGTCGCATCAATATAGCGCGGCCGATCTTGAGGCGCAGATGGCGGTGAAGGATGTGTTCGACCCGCAGTGGCTGTTGAATCCGGCCAAGGTGTTCCCGTTGGACGTTTCACAGGCGCGGCGGATGGCTGCGGAATAGGGGCTCTGTCCCCATCCCCCCGAAGTATTTTAGAACAGAAGAAGTGTCATGAGACCTGAGACAGAAACGGAGCTGGCCGAGATCGTGGCCGGGTTGCAGTGGCCGGTGCGAATTGCAGGTGGCGGGACGCGCGGGGTGTATGGCCCGGGGGCGGTTTTGAATGTGGATGGGTTGCGTGGGATATCGCTCTATGAACCCGGTGCGCTGACTTTGGTTGCGCAGGCGGGAACCCCGGTGGCTGAGATTGACGCCGCGCTGGAGGCCGAAGGTCAGCAACTGGCGTTCGAGCCTGCGGATTACCGTGCGCTTCTGGACACCTCGGGTGAGCCGACAATAGGCGGAGTTGTCGCTGCCAATATCTCGGGGCCACGGCGGGTGCTGGCCGGGGCGTGCCGGGATTTTCTGCTGGGCGTGCGCTATGTCGACGGGCAGGGGCAGGTCGTCAAGAATGGCGGGCGGGTGATGAAGAATGTCACCGGCTATGATCTGGTCAAGCTGATGGCGGGCTCTTGGGGCACGCTGGGGGTGTTGACCGAGGTGTCGTTGAAAGTGTTGCCGAAACCCGAAGCGGTCGTGACCCTGGGCGTGCCGGTTGCCCATGCCACGGGTGCGGTTGAGGTTCTGTCGGCTGCGTTGAGGTCGCCTTATGAGGTGAGCGGGGCTGCCTTTGCCCCCGAAACAGGTCAGGCATTGTTGCGGGTTGAGGGGTTTGCGGACTCGGTTGCGTATCGTGTCGGACGATTGCAGGACGTGCTGTCGGGGTTCGGCGAGGTAGCCGTTGTAGAGGATTCAGATGCCACCTGGCGTGCGATCCGGGACGTGACCCCGTTCGCGGGCAAAGAGGGCGATGTCTGGCGGATCTCGGTCAAGCCCAGCGATGCGCCGGAGATCACTGCGCGGCTTGAGGCCAATAAACTCTTACTCGATTGGGGTGGCGGTTTGATCTGGGCGTTGGTGGATGAGGGCACCGATGTCCGCGCGCGGCTTGGCGGTTTTCAGGGCCATGCCTCTATCGTGCGGGCTAAACCCGAAACCGTTGAGGCGCTGGGCCGTTTCCAACCGGAGCCCGCACCGGTTGCAGCCCTGAGTCAAGGGTTGCGGCAGCGGTTCGACCCAAAAGCTCTGTTTAGTCCGGGATTGATGGGGTAGGCCGATGCAGACGACTTTCACCGAAGAACAGCTGCAGGACCCAGGCATTCAACGCGCAAACGAGATCTTGCGCAGCTGTGTTCATTGCGGGTTTTGCACCGCCACATGCCCCACCTATCAGGTACTGGGGGATGAGCTGGACAGCCCGCGCGGCCGTATCTACCTGATCAAGGATATGCTTGAGAATGAGCGTGTACCGGACGAGAAAACGGTAAAACATATCGACCGTTGCCTGTCCTGTCTGGCCTGCATGACGACCTGCCCGTCCGGTGTGCATTACATGCATCTGGTCGATCACGCGCGCGAGTATATCGAAAACAACTACAAGCGCCCATTGACCGATCGTGTGCTGCGCTGGGTTCTGGCGCAGATCTTGCCCTATCCGATGCGATTTCGCTGGGCCTTGATGGGGGCCAAGCTGGGTCGTCCGTTCCGGTTCTTGATGCCGGATGCCCGTCTGCGAGCGATGCTGGACATGGCGCCGAAACATATCCCTCCGGTCAGTCGCAATGACGACCCGCAGAGCTTTGCGCCCAAAACACCGCGCAAAAAGCGAGTGGCCTTGATGACGGGCTGTGCGCAAAAGGCGCTGAACACCGATATCAACGACGCAACGATCCGTCTTCTGACCAGGTTGGGATGCGAGGTGGTTGTCGCCGAAGGGGCCGGATGTTGTGGTGCGCTGACCCACCACATGGGCAAAAGCAAGCAGAGCCACGCGGCGGCTGCAAGCAATATCCGTGCTTGGGTGCGTGAAATGGATGGGGATGGGCTGGACGCCATCGTCATTAACACCTCGGGCTGTGGGACGACGGTCAAGGACTATGGGCACATGTTCCGAAATGACCCTCTGGCACAGGACGCGGCACGGGTGTCGGCCCTTGCGATGGATGTCAGTGAGGTCCTGATGCAATTGGATCTGCCCGAGCAGTCGGATCAAGGGCTGACCGTGGCCTATCACGCGGCGTGTTCGCTGCAACACGGGCAGCAGATCAAGACCTACCCGAAGGAGCTGCTGAAAAGCGCTGGCTTCAAGGTTGTTGAACCCGCTGACAGCCATCTGTGTTGCGGCAGTGCGGGCACGTATAACCTGATGCAGCCCGAGATCTCGGGCCAGCTGAAACAGCGCAAGGTGCGAACGCTTGAGGCGAAAAAGCCCGACCTGATCGCTGCGGGGAATATCGGCTGCATGATGCAGATCGGATCGGGGACCGAGCTGCCGATCGTTCATACGGTCGAGCTGCTGGATTGGGCCACCGGAGGCCCGAAACCTCGTGGTTTGCAGACGGGCAGGGCGACCTCAGAGGTGCCTATTTTGCGCTAGGCAGCGATGATGCGCCTTGGCATCAGTTGAACAGGAAATTTCCGCCAAGCCGACCTGCCCTATTTTCGCCCCACGCGACCCGTAGAACAGTTGACCGGAACGGATAGCCGGAGAACCGCGTGCGCAACTGGATCAAGGCCATCGCGCTGAGTGTGCTGCCAATGGCCGCCTCGGCGCAGGATACCGGGCTGAAAAGCCTCGAGACGTCGGATTCCGGGCGGCAATGGATGGCCGTGGGGCGGCTGGATATTGACGGCACCGGGTTTTGTACCGGCGCGTTGATCTCACCCACTCTGGTGCTGACCGCCGCGCATTGCCTGTTCGAAAAACATACCAAGAAGCGAATCGACCCGTCGCGGATCGAGTTTCTGGCGGGTTGGCGACGTGGGAGCGCTTCGGCCTATCGTCCGGCGCGTCAGGCCGTGATTCATCCGAAATATGTATACAATGGCAGGGCCACCAGCGACCGTGTCCGCTATGATCTGGCGTTGATTGAGCTCTGGCAGCCGGTTCGAAACACCACCGTTATTCCTTTTGAGACCGGTGCACGCCCCGACCAAGGCGAGCAGGTGGGTGTCGTGTCTTACGCGCATGACCGGGCCGAAGCCCCGTCGCTGCAGCAGGTTTGCTCGGTCATGGCTGGGCACCGTGGTGTTTTGGTAATGTCCTGCGACGTTGATTTCGGGGCCTCTGGCGCGCCGATTTTCTCTCTGAGTGGTGAGCGTCCGCGAATCGTATCTGTGGTGTCGGCCAAAGCCGAGCTTAACGGGGAAAACGTATCATTGGGCACCGCGCTGGATGGATCGCTGCAGCTGTTGCAGGCGGAACTGTCCAATGGCAATGGGTTTGGCCTGTCTTCGGGCAGCACCGGGTCTGGCAAGAATGTCGGGGCAAGGTTTATCCGGCCATGAGGAATGCCTTTGCCCTTTTCGTCCTGTGCGCCTCTTTGGTGGCCACGGCGGCGCAGGCCCAAAGCAACAAACGCACACTGACGGATCGCGATGACCTCTACGGGTGGGAGGCGATCGGCCGGCTTGATGTGGGCAAACGGTCCTTCTGTACGGGGACGCTGATAGCGCAGGACATGGTGCTGACAGCCGCCCATTGTGCCTTGGACAAACGCACCGGACAGGCCTATGAGCCGGGCGAGGTGACGTTCCGCGCTGGGCTGAGCAATGGCGTCGCCCTGGCCGAGCGCAAGGTGGTTCAGATTGCCACGCTTCCAAGCTATGGGACCAATGACCCTCTGTCGAACCAAGGTGTGCGCGAAGACGTGGCGCTGATGCGGCTGGAGGAACCGATCCCCTATTCGATTGCCGATCCGTTTGTCCTGTATAAGGGGCCCGTCATCGGCTCGGAACTCAGTATCGCCTCTTACGGTCGAGGACGGTCCGAGGCCATAACACGCGAAAAATCCTGTCGAATCCTGGATCGGCGAGACGGGCTGATCACCTTTGATTGCGATGTCACCTTTGGCTCATCGGGGTCGGCTGTTCTGACCAAAAACGGGTCGCGCTGGCAGATTTTGTCGGTTGTCTCCGCTATTGGCGAGAGCGGGGGGCGCAAGATCGGCTTCGGGATGGAACTGTCTCCGGTCGTCTCCGAACTCAAGGCGATCATGCGGCGGGATGTACCCCAACCCAAAGCCAATATCCGCAGATTTCAGGTGGGTTCGGGCAAGTCCGGATCGGGCGCGAAATTCATCAGCTCGGGCGGGGGTTGAACTTACCCAAATCGTTACCCATTTGATTTGTATCGGATCGCCACAACGGGGTCCGGTATAACCCAAGGCCCGTCCAGATCGGAGGGCTGAACATCGTAAATCGCTCTAGGATGAGGATAACGACACATGCGTACATTTGATTTTGCACCGCTGCACCGCGCCACCATTGGTTTTGACCAGATCGCCGACATGATGGACCGCGTTCTGACCAACGACGTGGCACAGCCCAGCTATCCCCCATATAACATCGAAAAAACCGACGCCGACACCTATCGGATTTCCGTCGCTGTCGCCGGTTTTTCCGAAGAAGACCTGTCCGTCGAAGTGAAGGAAAACGCACTGATCGTGGCTGGCAAGAAAGCCGCCGAGGACAAGGACCGCAGCTATCTGCACCGCGGTATCGCCAACCGTGCGTTTGAGCGCCGCTTTGCTCTGGCCGACCATGTCCGCGTGACAGGTGCCAGCCATGAAAACGGCATGCTGAACATTGACCTGAAGCGCGAAGTGCCCGAAGCGCTGAAACCGCGCCGGATTCAGATTTCCTCGGGCAAGGCCATCGAAAAAGATGTGGTTGATGCCAAGGCCGTGAACTAACACGCCTTAAGTACCTGCGGCGGTCTCCTCCTCCCTGACCGCCGCAACACCCGCCCCGCGTTCCTCCAGACGCGGGGCGTTGTTTTTTGGCGCTACCCAAGCGCTCCCTTCCCTGATCAACCGCGTGGCTTTCCTGTTCCGATCTGCCTATAAGTGAATGAAAAGACCAAGAGCAGTCAGAGGTCATGCATGACCCTATTGGGCATCACATGTCAGAAGGATGACGGGCCGTTTCTGGTAGAATGGCTGGCCCATCACCTTGCGGCAGGCGTCGACCGGTTTCTGGTTCTAAGCCACGATTGCTCGGATGGGTCCGATGCGTTGCTGAGTGCGCTGGCGCAAAACGCGCGGATCGAACATCTGCCCTTTAACCCCAAGGGCAACAAGGCGGTGCAATGGCAGGCGTTGAAACACGCTTCGGATCACCCGGCCTACGCCTCGGCCGACTGGGCGCTGTTTTTTGACTGTGATGAATTCTTGTGTCTGCAAGATGCTTCTCTGCCCGATCTCCTGACTCGGTTCGAGGCAGCATCAGGGCTCTTCGATGCCCTTGCCCTGCCGTGGCGGTTCTTTGGCGCAGGCGGCCAAGTGAAGCGTGGCGGCGGTTTGACGCCCGAGAGGTTTACGCAAGCCGCACCCGCGGATCTGCATTTTCCCCTCGGCCACCTGTTCAAGACGCTCCACCGTCCGGCGGCGTTTCAGAAGCTGGGGGTGCATCGGCCCCGCAGCAAACCGTCAAAACCTGCGCGTTGGATCGGACCGGATGGGGCGGACTTGCCTGCGGGCTTTGCGGGGAATGACGGCGCGATTTCGCTCTATGGTCTGCCAATGGGCGCGCGTCAGGTCTGGCTGAACCACTATGCCCTGCGCTCGCGTGAAGAGTTCATGGTCAAACGCGTGCGCGGTTTGCCGAACCACATGGATCGCGAGATTGGGATGACCTATTGGGCCGAGCGCAACTGGAACACGGTCGAAGAGACAAGCATTTCCGCAATGATGAACGTGACCCGTGCTGTTTACGCCGACCTGATGGACCTGCCCGGCGTAGCTGCCGCGCATGAGGCCTGCCTGAACTGGCACCGCGCCGCCTATGCGGCCTTGCAGCAAGATATCGAGGCCGTACGGCTGGAGTTCCGCCTAGGGCTGGTCAACAGCATCCCGCCCTCGGCGCAAGAGGGGGCCGCGTTTGTTGCCCGACAGGTCTCGCTTTTGTCAAAGGCGGCTGAGTGATGGGGCTAATCGAACGGCAGCTTGCAGGTCAGGATTTGGGTGTCGCGATCCTGCTCGATGCGGTTGTGCATCAGGATGGCGGCGCGCAGGTCGTCACGTTGTTCTTTGACCGTTTGATCGAGCCTGAGGATGTCATCCCCTCTGATGGCAGTAAGCTTGAGGAGATGGGCGCTGTGGGCGACGCGCGCATCCTGCGATATCGCTTGCCGCAACACGCTTTGCCTCGGTTCACGATCTGCGGTGTTCCGTTTGAGGCCAGTGCGCCCTCGGAATGCGCGCTGTTTGAGGGACAGAATGCGTTTATCGCTCAACGCAACGGCGAAAGCGTTGAGATCGTGTTGCAGTGGCTGACCTATCACATCGAAACGCAGGGTCTTGAGGCCGCAGTGATCCTGGATCGCGCCCCTCCGGGTGCCGAGGATGGGTTTGTCGCCGCGCTTCGCGAGGGTTTGGAAGCTCACGCTCTAACCTGTCAGGTGGTTCTGGTTCAAAGCCGGGTGCCGCTGGGCAAGCCCGACCTGCCACCCGAGGCGCACCCCTATTGCGTTAGCGAGTCGCCGGGCAAGGACCGGATGAAGGTCCCGCCCCCCAGCCCATGGGACAGCCCGCTTGGAGCGTTTTCGGTCTATGAAATCATGCGCACACGGTTTCTGGCGCAGGCGCGCGCCGTGGCAAATATCGACGTGCATGACCTTATGGTCGAAACAGATACATCCGTCTTCGACGCAGCCGTTGCATCCGAGGGCGGGCTGATCGCGCTGTTCGGACGGCATTGCTATCCGTGGCGCGTGCGTGTGGGCCAAAAGGCGCATTTCGGCGATCATATCTGTGTGCAGTTTGATGCGACGGGCGGTCGGCAGCGCTGGTGCATCGCGCCGGCCAAATCCGCCCCAGATGCGGTCTGGCGGCTGGTCCGGGTCGGAAATGCGCGCCCGGATTCGACCCGAACTATGGGGTTCTACCGTCACATGTTGTTGCGGCACCCGACACGTTCGATCTCGAAAATCGTGCCCAAGACCTCTCTGATCGAGCATGAGCCGCTGTTGCAATTGTCCGCCACGACCTGGGGGCACAAGCCAGTGCGGATGCCCGAGTTGGAGGTCACTTCACAGCAAACAGGGCGCGGGCGGTGTGCCATCGTGACCACGATGAAGAACGAAGGCCCATTCATTCTGGAATGGCTCGCCTATCATCGGGCCATCGGGTTCGATGACTTCCTGATCTACACCAATGACTGCACCGACGGCACCGATACGATGCTGGAGATGCTGCAAAGCAAAGGCCTGGTTCAACACCGAGACAACCCGTTCCGTCAGATGGACATGCGCCCGCAGCACGCGGCCCTGCATTCCGCGGATGATGAGCAGATCGTCAAAGACGCGACGTGGGTCGCCTGCATTGATGTGGACGAATACGTGAACATCAAATGCGGCGACGGCACTCTGGACGCGCTGTTTGCCGCTGTGCCTGACGCCAACATGATCGCGATGACTTGGCGGCTGTTCGGCAATGGCGATCTGCATGGGTTCGAGGACCGGCCCATCATCGAACAGTTCCAGCGCTGCGCCCCTGAATATGCCCGCAAACCGCATCAGGCCTGGGGGTTCAAGACGCTGTTCCGCAATATCGGCCTGTTCCGAAAGCTGGGGGTGCATCGCCCCAAGGGCCTCAATCCGCAATTGTGGGAGGAGATCAACTGGGTCAACGGGTCCGGCGCGCCGATGCCACGTTCGATGTTTCGCAATGGCTGGCGGTCCACGATCAACACCTATGGCTATGATCTGGTGCAGTTGAACCACTACGCCGTCCGCTCTGCCGAGAGCTTTTTGGTCAAGCGCGACCGGGGCCGGGTGAACCATGTTGAGCGGGATCAGGGCCTCGCCTACTGGTTCCGCATGAACAACAACTACGCCGAGGATCATTCCATAGCGCGCATGGTGCCAGCGATGCGGGCCGAGTTGGACCGCCTGCTCAGCGATCCCGAGATCGCCGCCGCACATGCCCATTCGGTAGATCGCCACCGCGCCAAGATCGCGGAGCTGAAGGCCACGCCGAACTACGCCGCGTTCTACGCCGAACTGACCGGCGCGCGCCTTGAAAAGCTTGCGCGTCTGCACCGGCATTTCGGGGCGAATGTGTTCCTCAAAGGTCCTTCATCCATTCCGGATGACGTGCTGGAACGTGACCCCGACAAGGATTGGTTCTTTACCGTCGATCATGACGGGGAAACCCAGCATTAGAGCCTAAAGCGCGGCTTTAAGTCCGTTGACCAGCTCATCCATTTCCGGATCCAGCTTCATTGAGGCTGCCTTGCGCCGGTGCCATTCCACCGCCCTCGCATGCAGATCGCCCAAAACCGGGTCCGATTTCAGTTCCTCCGCCAGCTTGTTGCTTTGGGGGGCGTAGCGCTCGATCGAGGTGTCTTTTTCGTCGTTGAGGTTGAACCTGTCCCAGTATTCCATACCCAGCACGTGGTGGCTGTGGTTCGCCCGCCCGCGCGCGCGTTTGATCAGAAAACTCTCCATCGAACGCAACGCGTAGTGGTTGACCTGTGCGTGGGTAAACAAAGGCGGGTTCTCGGTGCGGGCGCCATCAACGACGTAGTCCGCGCCGCCTGGCAGAACACGCTTCGTGTCCGAGATATGCTCATCCAGCGACACCGGAGCATGCAGGCCCATCCGCTTGAATTTATGCTGGTTGGTGTAAATGGATTTGACGAATTTGCCGGTATTGGGCCGCTCCTTCGCGTCCCATTCAAACTCACCCATGGTGAATTGCTGGGTAACGGGCGCATCGTCGAACCGTTCGATGTGGTCTGGGCCGAAGACCCGCCAAGGCACAGAGATCACATCCGCATCCGCACCGGATCCTTCGACCAGCGCACGGGCCGAGCCATCGCCCATATGGATATTCAGGTACTCATCTACATCGCAGACAAAGACCCATTTGGCGTCCATCACGATGTCGTAGCGGCGCGAGGCCTGCCGCAGGGCCGAACGGTGAATCCCGCCGCCGCGAATGATTGTGTTGTGCTGTGTGACCAGCCCCATCTCTTGCAGGCGCAGAAGGATTTCGACGGTGGGATCAGTGCAGTCATTTGTGCAGACCAGAATATGGTCAAAGCCCAGCGTTTTGTAATGCGCCACCCAATCAATGATGTAGGGGCCTTCGTTTTTCATCGTGGAGACGACTGTATAAGTCTCGTTGCTCATGACTGTCTGCTCGCTTGCCTGCCGTGGCGCCTGGGTCTTGTATATGCGGCGCGAAGCGGGGTGCAGCAAGGTCACGCCTGGCCAACTATTCGCGCCTGCTGCGTAATCTGGCGGTACCCAAGCGCGGCGCAAGACCTTAGGATCAAGAAAACGACGCGTGTGCCAAAATACACGCAGGCACAAGGATACGCGGATGGCACGCACGCGCGAGGTTGGCACGTTATGGATCGGTGGCCCGCTCAGTTGGCTTGAACAGCTGTGCCTGAAATCCTTTGTGGACAAGGGGCAGAAGATCACCCTGTTTTCCTACGAGGATATCCCCAACGTCCCTGATGGTGTGATCCGCCGCGACGGGCGCGAGATCATAGATACCGACGATTTCATCAAATACGAACAGAAGAACTCATTCGCGCTGTTCGCCGATTGGTTCCGGCTGCACATGATCCAGAAATGCCCCGGCATGATCTGGATCGACACGGATGTCTTTTGCCACCGCCCCATGACCTATGACTGCGACTATGTCTTTGGGTATGAGCTGCCGGACTCGCCTCGGATCAACAACGCGGTGCTGGGGATGCCTTCGGACAGTGAGCTGCTGCGCCAGATGCTGGACTTCACCGAGGATCGCTATTCAATCGCGCCGTTCCTGCCGAAGGCGAAACAGCGCGCCATGCAGCAGGCGGCGGAAAGCGGCAACCCGGTTCACATTTCGCAACAGCCATGGGGTGTCTGGGGGCCGATGATGGTAACCCATTTTGTTCACGCGTTGGGTTTGGAGCACCACGCCCTGCCGGTCAGCGCCTTCTACCCGGTCACCTTCCCCGAGCGCTACAAGTTCATGCGTCGTGTGGCGTTGGCCAAGCAGCTGATTACCGAAGACACCACGGCACTTCATCTGTGGGCTTCGAACAAGCGCCAGTTGGGCAATCATCACAACGGCCTGCCGCCTAAGGGCACCTACCTCGCCAAACTTGTGGCCGAGACGGGCATCAACCCCGTCCTCTCGCCGATCAAAGGGCGAGGGCATACGGTGTTTGACGGCGCGCTGATTGATGAGGTCGACCTGACCGAGGTCCGCTCGGTCGCGGATCTGACCGGCAAGGCGCGCAGCTTTGTTCTGGCGCTGCATCACAAGTTCGATTGCGACGTCAAGCTGGTCGACGTCAACCGTCGCGGTAAGTTCAAATCCGAAGAAGAGCCGTGGATTGCCGACTATGTCGCCTTTCTGACCGATCATGAGGTCGACCGGGACCGGATCGAAATCATCACCTCAGAGGACCGGCTTAAGCCGGTGGACGTGCTGTGCAATCTCCAAGGGTTTGGCGATCACTATAGGGTGCCGTTCCTTGAGAAGTTCCTGATCCGGATGCTGCATTCCAACACGCAGCTGTTCATGGATATCCGAAAAGGCTCGGGCGCGTTTCCCTTCCTCAAGGCCTTCGGGACCAATGAAAAGATCGCCACGCATGAGGTTGACGGGCACGAGGTCACCCGCGTGAAGGTCCTGCCTAAACCGCCCGAACCCACCGATGCCGCAAGCAGCTGGGCGCGGATCGCGACGGATCTTGCAGGCAAGGACGGCTGGTACAGGCCCGGCGAGAACGGGCACTCACTGCTTTATATGCCGCGGTCCAAGGACACTCTTGTGGTGACCTTCGACAATCTGGACGTGGCGATGAACAATCGCAAAGACCGTCGCCCCTGGGGATATTCCTTCATCAAAGAGCAGAACTGGTCGATGCTCTCGGCCATCGCGGGCGGGTGGACGTGGTATCGCGAACCCTGGGTTTATGACCAATTCGATGAGCTGAAGCAGAGCGGTTTCTTCGACCAGTTTCAGCGTGTTGTCTTTTATGGGGCCTCGATGGGCGGCTATGCGGCCTGCGCCTTTTCTCCGGCAGCGCCGGGCTGCGATGTGGTTGCCATCTCACCGCAAAGCACGGTCGACAAGTCCGTTGTCCCGTGGGAGACGCGCTATAAAACCGTTTGGGATCGGGACTTTACCGGCCCTTATGGCGATGCCGCGCAGGTCAGTCAGGCGGCGCGACGGGTGTCGATCCTCTATGATCCCTATGAGCCGCTGGATGCCGGTCACGCGGCGCGGTTCACGAACGCCAACGTCTCGCATCTGCGCGCGCCGCTGTTGGGGCATCGGTTGGGGTCCTCTCTGCTGCAAATGGGTATCCTGCACCCGATCATTCTGGGGGCGTTGAACGGAACCCTGACCGAGGCTGAGTTCTACACCCTTCTGCGCGCCCGCAGACAATTCCCGCGCTACCAGCGAGAGCTGTTCAATCGCGCGGTCAAGAAAGGGCACAAGGACCTCGCCCGCCGCCTTGGGGCGCATATCCTGAAACAAAACCCCAACCGGGCCGTGCGGCTGGGGTTGAAGGAACTGAGTTAGACGCGGCGATCAGGCGCGTTTTTCACCGATGGTCGCAACGCCCAGAATATCCAGAACCTTGGCTTCGATCTGTTCTGCGTTCATGCCCGCCACCGCGTACATATCTGCCGGGCTGGCCTGATCAATGAAGATGTCGGGCAAGACCATCGAGCGGTATTTGAACCCGCGATCAAATACGCCTTCGTCGGCCAGAAGCTGCGCAACGTGGCTGCCGAACCCGCCCACTGCGCCTTCTTCGATGGTGATCAGCGCCTCGTGGTTTTCGACCAGATCGAGGATCAGATCACGGTCCAGCGGCTTGGCAAAGCGCGCGTCCGCAATGGTCGGAGTGATTCCGCGAACAGACAAGGCCTCGGCTGCTTTCTGAACCTCGGCCAGACGGGTGCCGAACGACAGCAAAGCCACACGCGCGCCTTTTTGGATCAGGCGACCTTTGCCGATTTCCAGAACCTCGCCCCGTTCGGGCAGGTCGACGCCAACGCCCTCTCCCCGTGGATAGCGGAACGCAATCGGGCCGTCATCATGGGCTGCTGCGGTGGCCACCATATGCATCAGCTCGGCCTCATCTGCGGCGGCCATGACCACCATGCCGGGCAGATTGGCCAAATAGGCAATGTCGAAGGAGCCGGCATGGGTGGCCCCATCCGCGCCAACAAGCCCGGCCCGGTCGATGGCAAAGCGCACCGGCAGGCGCTGGATCGCCACGTCATGCACAACTTGATCATAGCCACGCTGCAGGAATGTCGAGTACATCGCGCAGAACGGCTTCATCCCGCCCGCAGCCAGCGCGGCACAGAAGGTCACGCCATGCTGCTCCGCAATCGCCACGTCAAAACAGCGAGAGGGGTAGCGTTCCGCAAACAGGCTCAACCCGGTGCCATCGGGCATGGCGGCAGTGACGGCGACGATCTTGTCATCCCGTGCGGCCTCTTCGACCAGCGTTTTGCCGAAGACCGAGGTATAGGACGGCGCGTTTGAGGGCGCTTTTTTCTGCTCACCTGTGACCACATCGAACTTGGCGGTTGCGTGGCCCTTGTCGCGGGCCTGCTCGGCCGGGGCGTAGCCTTTGCCCTTTTTGGTCAACACATGAATCAGGATCGGCCCAGTCGCCCGTGCCTTGACGGTGCGCAGAACCGGCAACAACTGGTCCATGTCATGCCCGTCAATCGGGCCGAGGTAAGAGAACCCCAACTCTTCGAACAAGGTCCCGCCAACGGCCATCCCTTTGAGCATCTCTTTGGCGCGCTTGGCCCCTTCGCGGAACGGCTCGGGCAGCAAAGAGACCGCGCCTTTGGCGGCGGCCTTCAGCTCGTGAAACGGTTCCTCGGCGTAGATGCGCGACAGGTAAGTCGACAGAGCGCCCACAGGCGGCGCGATGCTCATCTCATTGTCGTTCAGGATCACGATCAGGCGCTTTCGCAGGTGGCCTGCGTTGTTCATCGCCTCAAACGCCATGCCCGCAGACATCGAGCCATCGCCGATCACCGCAATCGCATCGCCCAGCCCCTCGGGCGTTACACCGCCCAGATCACGCGCGACGGCAAAGCCCAATGCGGCACTGATCGAGGTACTGGAATGCGCCGCGCCAAACGGGTCATAGGGGCTTTCACTGCGTTTGGTGAAGCCGCTGAGGCCACCCTTCATGCGCAAGGTACGGATACGATCGCGGCGTTCGGTCAGGATCTTGTGCGGATAGCACTGATGCCCCACATCCCAGATGATCTTGTCGCGTGGTGTGTCAAAGACTGCGTGCAGCGCCGTCGTCAGCTCAACCACACCAAGGCCTGCGCCCAGATGCCCGCCGGTGACCGACACGGCCGAGATCGTCTCGGCCCGCAATTCCTGCGCCACCTGATGCAGTTGCGCATCCGAGAACTGCTTCAGATCCGCAGGGCGGTTCACAAGGTCCAGCAGTGGCGTATTCGGACGGTCAGACATTTGGCGCGTTCCTGGCTTAGCTGTCCCGGGCAATAACGAAGCGAGCAGCGTCCTTCAAGGTTTCAGCCTTGGCCCCGTACCCATCCAGCGCGGCGCAGGCTTCGCCCACCAGCTCTGCTGCACGGGCCTTGGCTGCATCCATTCCCAGAAGCGAAACAAAGGTTGCCTTGCCCGCATCTGCATCTTTTTGCAGCCGTTTTCCGGCCTTTTCGGCATCGCCCTCGATATCCAAGATGTCATCGGCGATTTGAAAAGCAAGCCCAAGGGCTTGGGCATATTGGCGCAACGGGGTCGGATTAGCCTGCGCCAACCGAGCGCCCGCACAGGCGGACCATTCGATCAACGCCCCCGTCTTGCCTGCTTGCAGCCGCGTGATGTCGTCCAGCGACAGAGGGGCAGAGGCCGTTTCAGCCGCAATATCCAGTGCCTGACCCAGAATCATGCCCTGCGCCCCACTTGCCTTGGCCAGAGTCATCGCCAGTTCGGCGCGAATCTCGGGCTTGCCGACGTCAGCCCGCGTGCAAAGCTCAAAGGCCAGGGTCTGCAAGGCATCCCCGGCCAGAACAGCAGTGCCTTCGTCCCACTTCACGTGAACCGTCGGGCGCCCGCGCCGCAGGTCATCGTCATCCATACAGGGCAGGTCATCATGGACGAGGGAATAAGCGTGCAACGCCTCAATCGCGGTCGCGGGCCAGATCGCCTGCGTGGCACTAACGCCATGCAAGCGCGCGCTTTCCAGAACCAGAAACCCCCGCAGACGCTTTCCGCCTTCGGTGGCGTAGGCCATGGCCCGCGTCACATCAAGATCGTCAAGTTCCCCCAGAACCAGATCAAAATGGCTCTGAACCCGCGCCGCATCCTGCGCCAGCCTGTCGCGAAACATTTACTGACCTTCGACTGGAGTCGTCCCGGTTGGCTGCCCGTTGGCGTCCAGCGTAATCGCGGCGACTTTTTCCTCAGCGCGCTTTAACTCATCTTCGCAGCGCTTTTTCAAAGCCGCGCCGCGTTCATAGAGCGCAATCGACTGATCCAGCGCCACGTCACCGCGTTCCAATTGGCCGACTACGGCCTCAAGCTCTTTCATCGCCTGTTCAAACGTCATCTGCTCAACGGGGGTATCGGTCATCGTGCTGCCTTCATCAGTTCTTCCACATGGGCGCGTGTCGCCTCGGCCAATGCGTTCAGATCATACCCGCCTTCGAGAGTCGAGACGATACGGCCCTCACAAACCTCGTCGGCGATCTTGCACAGCTCAGACGTGATCCAGGCGAAGTCGCCCGTGGACCAGTTGAGATTGGCCAGTGGATCGTCCTGATGGGCATCAAACCCGGCCGAGATAATGATCAGTTCGGGCTTGAAGGCTCTCAGGCGCGGGAAGGCCTGCGACTCATAGGCTGCGCGCATCTCAGCCCCACCGCTTGCAGGTGGCAGGGGTATGTTCAGAACCGTGTCGTAAGCCCCGGTTTCATCGGGTCGACCGGAGCCTGGCCATAAGGGCATCTGCTGGCTGGTGATCACAAGCGCGCGTTTCTCGTCCCATAACAGGTCTTGCGTGCCATTGCCGTGGTGTACATCGAAATCCACCACCGCAACACGGGCCAGCCCGTGATGATCCAGCGCATGTTTCGCACCCAAAGCTGCATTGCCGAACAGGCAAAATCCCATCGCCTTGTCGGTTTCTGCGTGATGACCCGGCGGGCGAATGGCGCAGAATGCGTTCGGGACTTCGCCGGACAGCACCAGATCCACCGCCCGAACAACGGCCCCAGCGCCCCGATACGCGGCATCGACCGAGCCTGGAGACATAAACGTATCGCCATCAATCTGCGCAAACCCTTCGGCAGGCCGCGTGGCCCGAATATCGCGGATATAGTCCTCAGGGTGAACCCGCAGCAAATCGTCATCCGCCACCATCGGAGCGGTCCTGCAGTCCAGGTCCAATGCCTCCAGCGCATGTAGTATATGCTCTAGCCGCGCCACCCGCTCAGGATGGCCATCGGGGGTGACATGGCCCAGACAATCTGCATGGGTCAACAAGGCCGTCTTCATCGGGATCCCCTCTTCATCTGGCTAAAAATATCCTCGCCGAAGGCACAAAATCGCCGCGCAGCGGCCCGGTCAATCCGGTGCCAACATATACCCTGCTCCGCGCACGGTTTGCAGGTATCGTGGCTGCTTGGGGTCCTGTTCGATCTTGCGGCGCAACCGCGTGATCTGCACGTCGACGGCCCGCTCCTGCGCCTGCCCCTTGTCGCGTCCCAGATCCTCAACCAGTTTTGCCCGGCTGATCGGCTCCCCCGGTTTGGCCGAGAAGATCTTCATCAACTGGCTTTCGGTTGCGGTCAGACGCACCGGGTCCTCCCCCTGCCACATCTCACCACGCTCGATATCATAGCGGATCGGGCCAAGGGTCAGGATTTTCGCTGCCGCATCCTGAGCAGGAGCTTCGGGCATCCGCCGCAGAATGGCGTTGATGCGAAGCAACAGCTCTTTCGGCTCAAACGGTTTGGCCAGATAGTCATCGGCCCCGGCCTCAAGCCCAGCGATCCGATGCTCGGTCTCGCCGCGCGCCGTCAGGAGAAGGATCGGAGTGCTGTGGGTCTCGCGCAGCGCTTTGGTCAGGCTCACGCCATCCTCGCCGGGCATCATCACATCCAGAACGATCATGTCGAAGTCCAGCCCGGACAGTACACGCCGCGCATGCGCCGCGTCCCGCGCCGCGGTCACCAGAAACCCGTTCCGCATCAGAAACTTCTTCAGCAGGTCGCGAATGCGTTCGTCATCATCGACGATCAGCAGGTGGGCATCCATATCGCTCATGAGGTCGTATCCCGCAACTTCTTGTAAGCATGACGCATATCAGCATCCATCATTGCTTCAAGTACTTTGCGAAAACCAGCCACGGCCTCGGGCCCCGCATCCTTGTAAGCGGCCCGCATCCGCGCGCGCTGGGCGTCTGACAATGTCGCCTCAAGCGCGCGGCCTTTTTCCGTCAGAAACAGATGCCGCTCGCGCTTGTCGACGGTCCCAACCCGGCTTTCGACCATGCCGTCCTCGATCAGGGTCCGCAGCACCCGGTTCAGGGATTGTTTCGTCACACCCAGAATGGCCAGCAGGTTGTTGACCGTCGTGCCGGGGGCGCGGTTGATGAAGTGGATCGCCCGGTGATGCGCCCGCCCATAAGACATGTCCGACAGGATTCGATCCGGATCTGCCGTGAACCCCCGATAAGCAAAAAACATCGCCTCAATCCCCTGCCGCAACTGCTCATCAGTCAGGAATAACAGGCTTTCACCCCCATAAATCGGGGCGGGGCGGATTTCGGACATATCATGCCTCATGCGTTACTCGACCTGCAGTTTAAGTCAGCCTTATTGACATTCCAAGGGCAGACAGGTATCGAATCGCAGTTTTTGCGCAAGATTGTGTCCGCTCCGGTCCTAACTAGCGCAACATTCGCAAATTCAACCCGGTTCAGGAGGTTTCGCATGGCGGGGTATGATGATCGTGATGGTACCATCTGGTTGGATGGCAAGCTGGTCCCATGGCGCGAGGCAAATGTCCACATCCTGACACATGCGATGCACTATGCCTCGTCCGTGTTCGAAGGCGAGCGCGCGTACAACGGCAAGATCTTCAAAAGCCGGGAACATTCCGAACGTCTGATCGCCTCGGCCGAGGCACTGGACATGCCGATGCCCTACGATGTGGATCAGATCGAGGCCGCCAAGGAAGAGGCCCTGAAAGCCAGCGGCCTGAAGGACGCCTATGTCCGCGCGCTGGTCTGGCGTGGTTCGGGCGAGGATATGGGCGTGGCATCGGCCAAGAACCCCGTGCGGATGGCTGTCGCCGTCTGGCCGTGGGGGGCCTACTACGGCGACGCCAAGATGCAAGGTGCCAAGCTGGACATCGCCGAATGGAAACGCCCCAGCCCTGAGACAATTCCGGTTCACGCCAAGGCGGCGGGCCTCTACATGATCTGCACCATCTCCAAGCACAAGGCCGAGGCTAAGGGCTGCTCGGATGCGCTGTTCATGGATTGGCGCGGCTATGTGGCCGAGGCCACCGGGGCCAACGTCTTCTTCGTCAAGGATGGTGAGGTCCACACTCCGCTGGCGGATTGCTTCCTGAACGGTATCACCCGTCAGACCGTCATCCAGATGCTGAAAGACAAGGGCATCACAGTGCATGAACGCCGCATCAAGCCCGAGGAAATGGCTGATTTCGAACAATGCTGGCTGACCGGAACGGCGGCCGAGGTTACTCCGGTCGGGCAGATTGGCGACTACACCTTTGAAGTGGGCGACCTGACCCGCGAAATCGCAGAAGACTACGAGAAACTCGTCCGCTCCTGATAAGAACTGAAACCCCTGCTTCGGCGGGGGTTTTTGTTGCAGATCGTGCAGAGTGTCTTGCAGATCGTTCAACAGCATGGACCTTGACGTGCTGCGCTGTATCTTTGTCCTATGTTGGACCTACTCAGCGATATCCTCACCCGCCTATCCCTGCGCGGCACGTTCTATTTCCGAACCTCCTTCACCCCGCCTTTCGGGATTCAAGTGCCCGGCTTTGAAAACGTGGCCCGGTTTCATTTCGTCCAGCGCGGAGAGCTAAAGGTCCACATCCCGGCAACTGGCGAGACCGTGCGTCTGAAACAGGGTGACCTGATCGTAATCCCGCATGGCGCGCAACATGCGCTGTTGTGCAACGAGGTCAGGCCGTTTGACGCTCTGCCGTTAGAGCAAGTCCTCGACATCGCGGGCTATACCGGTGACGGCGTTCTAGTCTATGGCGGCGGGGACGAAGAACGCGATACCCAACTGATCTGCGGACATTTTTCGTTCACAGGACCGGCTGGCCGGAATGGCACTGGTCATATGCTGATCGACCGGCTGCCGCCCTACATACTGATCCAGAACTATGGAGAAGAGGCGGGATCGTGGATCGAGGCCACCCTGCGCATGATCGGCTCAGAAGTGTCCGGCGCGCGGATTGGCGGCGACCTGATTGCCCTGAAACTGTCCGAAGTGCTGTTTGCGCAGGCGATCCGGGCCTATTTGGAACATCAAAGCCCCGACGATGACGCCCTGGCCGGATTTGCAGACCCGCGGATCTCGCGCGCTTTGACCGCGTTCCACCAAGCCCCCGCGCAAGAGTGGAGCGTGGCCAGCCTTGCCAATGAGGCCGCGATGTCGCGCACGGCCTTCGCTCAGCTCTTTGCCGAGAAGATGGGAACCACCCCGATGCAATATCTGACGGACTGGAGGATGCAGATCGCCTGCCACGGTCTGACCGAGGGGCGTTGGAACGTGGCCGACGCCGCAGCCGAGGCCGGATATGCGTCTGAGGCGGCGTTTTCGCGGGTGTTCAAGAAACAGGTCGGAGTGTCCCCCGCCGCTTATCGCGAGATGCACTGATCCACCGACACTTCTGAACGATCTGCAATGTTTTGCAAACGATCTGGGCTGCTACGTTCCCAATGCAGGTCCTATTCTTGATCTGTCTCTGATTGAGGAAAGGAAATCCAGATGTCCCTCCGTTTTGTCACCCGCAATATTCACGCCTATCTCGACTATCCTGTTGCCGTTGCGCTGATGGTGCTGCCCTTTGTGCTTGGACTGGGCCAATCCAATCCGCTGGCGCTGTGGCTGTCCGTTGTCACCGGCGTTGCTGCTTTCGTCCTGACGGTACTCACCGATCATCACCTGGGGATTTGGCGGGTGCTGCATTACAAACTGCATCTGGCCGTGGATCTGGCCGTTGGCGTGACCTTCCTGTTGGTCCCCAGCCTGCTTGGCTTTTCGGGAATCGACGCGCTGTTCTACTGGCTGAACGGGGCCGCTGTTGTCGCTGTGATCTCGCTCAGCGCGCCGGAACAGACCGCAGCGGCCTGATTCCAGTCTATCCCTCACTGCTCAAAGCCGCGCCATCTTGCGCGGCTTTTCCCTTTTTAGGGTCTGTTTTTCCGGGCAAAGCAGACTCGCTGTCTTGCCCGGTCGTTTTCCCTTGCAAAAACCGACAAAAACAGTCAGAAAAAATCAACGCCAGATGAACCGATCAAGCACATGGTTCCGGGGCGGTCTGTGGGCTCAGCAAGTTCAGTCGTGATGGCCTGCCACCGTTCCGGGAACGACCGAGGGCACCGATGCGTACCAGATTTGAAGAGCTGCTATCCGACCCGTTTTGCGCGTCCTGCGATTGCGACTCGCTGGCCTCGGATGTCGAGGCCTATCTGGATCGCAAAACCTGCGACGCAGAAAAATGCCGAGAGCTGAACCAACAGCCCTCGGACGATGTTGTCAATGAACCACCCAAAAGGACGCGCGATCAGTAGTCCACGCCGCGCTGGGCTTTGATCCCGGCTTGGAACGGGTGCTTTTCTTCGGTCATCTCGGTGACCAGATCGGCATAGTCCCGCAGCTCTTGCGGGGCATCGCGGCCCGTCAGGAATATGCTGGTCTTGTCCGAGCGCCCGTTCAGTCCCTCAATCACACGTTCAACCGACAGGTATTCGTAGCGCAACGCGATGTTGATCTCGTCCAGAACGACCAGATCGTAGTCCCCGCTGGCCATCAGGTCGCAGGCCTTGTCGAACGCGGCGGTTGCGGCGGCGATGTCGCGCTCACGATCCTGAGTGTCCCAGGTGAAGCCTTCGCCCATTGTGTGCCATGTCACGAGATCGCGTTCTTCGAAAAAGCGCCGCTCGCCGGTTTTCCATTTTCCCTTGATGAACTGAACAACGGCAACCTTTTGGCCCCAACCAAGCGCACGGATCACCACACCAAAAGCGGCCGAGGATTTACCCTTGCCCTTGCCGGTATTGATCAGCACCAGGCCGCGGTCAGGGTCGACCGCTTCGGACACTTTCTTGCGGTGCTTGGCCTGCACTTCTTGCATCTTTTCCTTGTGGTCTTGTGCGTCACTCATGCGGAGCCCTCATTGATTGTTGCGCTCAAACTAAGCGAAGTTGGCGAAAGGTAAAGTCACGGTTTGTGGTCGGTCAGAGACCGCGCCTTGCCGCGCTCCAACCCCAGCTGATGTTCGCGCCAAACCACGACCACATTGCCCGCGATCACCAGTGCCGCACCCAGCAAGATCGCCAGCGTCGGCAGCTCATCGAACCAGAAATAGCTGATTGCAATGGCGAACAGCATGGTGGTGTAGTCATAAGGCGCCAGCATCGATGCCTGACCAAACCGATAGGACGAGGTCACAAGGATCTGCGCAACCCCACCGATAAGACCCACAACGACCAATAACAGAGCCTGATCCAGTGTCGGCATGGTCCAACCCCAAAACACGGTCAGCGATGAAAGCAGCGTTGCCGTGATAGAGAAATAGAACACGATGGCGGCGGGGTGGTCGACCTTGACCAATTGCCGGATATGGATTTGCACAAAAGCCCGCGCGATGGTTGCAGCCAGAACGCAAAGGGCGCCAATCGTTGCCGCCACCTCCATCTCGGTGCTGCCGAGCCGAGGCCAAAGCATGATCAGAACCCCAACCAGCCCAAGCATCACCGCACCGATGCGGATCATGCGAATGCGCTCACCCAACAGCAGGGCGGCCAGGACGAGGGTGAAAATCGGGGTCGCGTAGCCAATGGCGGTGACCTCGGGCAAAGGCAGCAGGCTGAGGCCGGTAAAGGTCAAACCCATTGCGCTGGTGCCCAGAACGCCACGCCAGAAATGGCCCATGGGTTTCTTGACGACAAAGCCCTGTGACAACTCCCCGCGCCAGATCAGCCAGGCAATGATGACGGGAATCGCCAGGAGCGACCGGAAAAAGACCAACTCACCCGGCGGGAAGTCCTCGGACAACGCTTTGACCAAGGCCGACATCAAGGTGAACAGCATCAAGGCGGTCAACTTCAAGCCCACAGCAAGAGCGGGGCGGTGCGATGTCAAGGATTGTGCCATTGGCCGGGAACCTGCGCTTTTGGCGCGGAAAGATCAACGACGGGATTGTACCAATCAGGGGGTTTCCCATGGCGCGGGCAAGGGGTGGCCGATTTCATCCGCGAAGGCCCTGAGGAATTCGAGCATCTGTGCCCGGCGTTTTAGTGCCAGAGCATGGCCCGCCTCGGTCAGCATATCGTCGGGCAGGCTCAGCAGCTTTACTTTCCAGTGGTCGATCGAGAAATTCAGGTCGTCCAGATCGCGCGCCTTGGCAAATGGATCCTCGGGGTCGTAGAGATCCCGGCCCAACGCACCCGCGACCGCAAAAGTGCGCGCAATACCGATGGCCCCCAGTGCATCAAGCCGGTCCGCATCTCGCAGGATGCGGGCTTCGGATGTGCGGGGCGGGATGTTGGCCGAGAAGCTGTGGGCCTCGATCGCGTGTTGGGTGGCTTGGATCTGCGCGTCAGAAAAGCTCAATTCTCGCAGAATAGGCTCTGATTCCTGCGCGGATTGGCGTGAGGCCAAGTGGCGGTTCGGGTCGTTCTTTGGCAGGTTGATCAGATCATGCAGGTAACTGGCGGCCAGCAGTACTGCCATGTCCGCCTTATCGTCTGCAATCGCTTGCGCGTTTCGCCAGACACGGTCCAGATGGGCCAGATCATGGGCAGGATCGGTTTGCATACGCTGCGCGACGATGCCGCGCAGACGCGTGCGCAGATCAGCCGATATATCCACGGTTCTCGCCAATCTGGCCACGATGCAGCAGCAGGTGGTCCAGGATCACACAGGCCATCATCGCCTCGCCGACCGGAACCGCGCGGATGCCGACACAGGGGTCGTGGCGGCCTTTGGTGATGATCTCGGTTTCCTCACCAGATTTGGTGATCGTCTTGCGCGTGGTCAGAATTGAAGAGGTCGGTTTGACCGCAAAGCGCACCACAATGTCCTGTCCGGTCGAGATGCCACCCAGAATGCCGCCCGCATGGTTCGAGCTGTACTGAGGGCCGTTCTGGCCCATGAAGATCTCATCCGCGTTGGCCTCACCGGTCAGTTCGGCGGCGGCCATGCCTTCGCCGATCTCGACGCCTTTGACGGCGTTGATCGACATCATCGCGGCGGCGAGATCAGTATCTAACTTGGCGTAAATCGGTGCGCCAAGCCCGGCGGGGACGCCGCGCGCGACGACTTCGACGATCGCACCGACCGAGTTTCCGGACTTGCGCAGGTCATCCAGATAGGCGGCCCAATCCTCGGCGGCCTGGGCGTCAGGCGTCCAGAAGGGGTTCTGTTCGATCTGCGACCAGTCAAAATTGGCGTGGTCGAATTTGTGCGGGCCGATCTGGGTCATGTAGCCGGTGATCTGCACATTGGGCGCGATCTGTTTGATTGCTTCGCGCGCCAGCCCTCCGGCCGCGACGCGCGACGCGGTTTCACGGGCCGAGCTGCGCCCTCCGCCGCGATAGTCGCGGATGCCGTATTTCTGCCAGTAGGTGATATCGGCATGTCCCGGGCGGAACTTTTCCATGATATCACCGTAGTCTTTCGAGCGCTGGTCGGTGTTTTCGATCATCAGCTGAACGGGCGTGCCGGTGGTCTGGCCTTCGAACACGCCGGACAGGATTTTGACCTGATCAGGTTCGCGCCGCTGGGTGGTGAACTTGTTCTGCCCCGGTTTGCGCTTGTCCAGCCAGTGCTGGATCATCGCCTCGTCGATTTGCACGCCGGGGGGGCAGCCGTCGACCGTCGCGCCCAAAGCGGGCCCGTGGCTTTCGCCCCAGGTGGTGACGCGGAAGAGGTGTCCAAAGCTGTTCATCGACATGGGGCGGGCTCCTTTACGGGGTTGTGATTAGCGGGGAGAGCCTTTGGCCTCAAGTGGATTTGCGTTTGAAATGGGGAGAGGGGGCTCTGCCCCCGCCGCGCAAGCGCGCCTCCCCCGAGGTATTTTCAAACAGAAGAAGGATCAGGCTGCCTTGATCGCCTGGCGGGTTTTCGTGATGTTGAGGGCGGCGTTGGCGGCCTCACGCCCTTTTTGCACGAAGTGGTCGCGGTAGATGGCGTTGTGGTGGTCGGTTTCCTGATATTGGTGTGGAGTGAGCGAGACCGACAGGACCGGGACGCCTGTGTCGAGGCTTGCGCGCATCAGGCCATCAACCACGGCCTGGGCCACGAAATCGTGACGGTAGATGCCTCCATCAACCACGAAGGCAGCGCAGGCGACGGCTGCGTATTGACCGGTTTGGGCCAAATCACGCGCGATCAGGGGCATTTCAAACGCGCCGGGGACGTCGAGCACGTCAACCTGATCGGCTGGGATGAGCTCCAGAAACCCCTCAAGCGCGCGATCGACGATATCGGAATGCCAGTTGGCTTTGATAAAAGCATAGCGGGTGTGTGTCATCATGATCTCCTTAGCAAAACAGACACTTCACCCAAGGCGATCACGAGCAGACACGCCGAATCATCGACGCGTCTGGCACGTTCTCTTTCATCCGGACTTTAACCGTCGGCTCTGGCATCTCACCAGATCTGCTGACACCTTTCCGTAAACACGGTGAGGCCGCTCGCGGGCTTACGGATCATCGCCCGCATACCGCCGGTGGGGAATTTCACCCCGCCCTGAGAACGAGGCGGACCTTGCATAGATTGGGCCTCCTCTGCAAGAGATTTGGCAGGAGGAGTCTCATGCACCCGAATCCCGCCTTTCGCGCTGAGGAGATCAGCCGACATATCGCCTTTGCCTGCGACCGCGGTTTTGGCGTTTTGGCCGTGTCGACGGATGCTGCGCCAATGATCAGCCACGTGCCGTTTCTGCTGTCCGAAGATGGCTCGTTAGCTGAGCTACATCTTGTCCGGTCGAATCCGATTGTTCGGTTGCTGAAGGCACCGCAGGCGGCGCGGATCGCGGTTTCTGGTCCGGACAGCTATGTCTCGCCCGATTGGTATGAGGTGAGCGATCAGGTGCCGACATGGAACTATGTCGCCGTTCATCTGATCGGCGTTCTGGAATTGCGCCCGGCGGATGAGATGCGAGACCTGTTGGACCGACAGTCGGCGTTTTTCGAAGAAAGGCTGCGCCCGAAGCTGCCGTGGCACAGCAGCAAGATGGACGACGACGCGCTGGAGCGGATGATGCGGATGATTCTGCCCTGCCGGATGCGGGTTGAGGATATTCAGGGCACGTGGAAGCTGAACCAGAACAAACCTGACGACGTTCGGATGCGGGCGGCGGAGCAGGTCGGGAGTTTTGGAATCGGCTCGGAGGTGCAGGCCCTACAGGCGTTGATGCGCGCTGTGGAGCCCTCAGGCAAATGACGGCTTTTGTTTTCTGCACCCTGCTGTAAGGTCGGCCCAAACAAAGGAGTGCGCGCATGAAACTCTATCACAGTCTGACTTCGCCCTATGTCCGTAAGGTCATGGTTTTGTTGCATGAAACAGAGCAGCTAGAGGATGTTGAGTTGGAAACGGTGGCGGGTACGCCAGTGGCTCCAGCCGCGCCCTTGATCGGCAAGGCCCCTTTGACCAAGGTTCCCGCGCTGGAGCGGCCTGACGGCCCGACCCTGTTCGACAGTCGCGTGATCTGCGCCTTTCTGGATGACCGCGCCGGGGGGCGGTTTTATCCCGAGGGTGCGCGGCGCTGGGATGTTCTGACGCTTGAGGCGCTGGCAGATGGCATTTTGGATGCGGCGCTGCTGATGACCTATGAAAGCCGACTGCGTCCCGAAGACAAACAATGGGATGAATGGGTCGACTCGCAATGGGTCAAGGTCGAACGCGCTTGTGCCGTCCTGAATCAGCGTTGGATGGCGCATCTGTCGGGTCCGCTGGACATGGGACTGGTGGCCGTGGGCTGTGCGCTGGGTTATCTGGATCTGCGCCACGACGCGCGGGGCTGGCGCAAGGGCAATGATGCCCTCGCAACCTGGTTTACCGAGTTTGACGCGCGTCCGAGCATGGTCGCCACGCGCCCTGTTACGTAAACCTTACTGGCTGAATGTCGCCAGATAGGCGGCGATGTCGTCCGCGCCTTTCTTGAGCTTCACGCTCATATTCGGACGGGCGGTATCGTCCTGAAGAAACTCCTTGATAAACCCGATCGGGTCCTCGGAGTATGCGGCGATGTTTTCCTCGGTCCATACCAGACCTGCGTCACCAGCGCGGATCATGTCGTCGGTGAACATGCCGATGGGTAGGCGTTCGCTGCCATAGCGATAGTCGTTCTCGGATCCGGCGGTGCGGCCCACAACCCCGTATAGGTTGGGGCCTGTGATGCCGCCTTTGACCAGAACCTCGCCATCCTTGATGATCGCGTGGCAGGCCGAGCAGCGGTTGTAGAGTTTTTCGCCTTTGGCGGGGTCTCCGGCCGCGGTGGCTTGGGTCGAAATAGAAATCGTTAACAGAACGGCGGCCAAGTGGGTCTTTGACATGGGGGTCTCCTGATCGGCGTTCGCGCGAAACCGGGCATCAGGTATTCGCGCAATAAGTGCAACAGGAAACAGGCCCGTTCGGCGCGCGAAAAATCGTCTATTTCAGGCATATGATTTGTTGGTCAACAAACCCGGTTTCGTATGTCGGATTTTTCAGGTTTTCGCGCCAATGCGACCCGCTTGTGTTGTCGGCCCAGGTTCGCTGGTCCCGGTCAGATTGGGGTCACAGGGCGCGAATCAAGCGGGGCTGATTCGACGCTTCGTTGAAACATGAGGGCGAGAAACATCAAAAAGACTGCCCCGCGCGATGATAAATTACGCAGATGCGGCGTATTGCGCATTCAACACCGCTGGACGAATACTATTCTGCTCGGTAGAGAATTCCGCTAAGACCCGGCATCCGTGCCGGGTTCCAGCTATTGGCCCGTTCGCACGGGCGCTAGACAATCGGAGAAAACCTCGTGTCCCACGTAGAAGACCACGAAGGCACCCGCAGAGATTTCCTGTACTACGTCGCGGGCGGCGCAGGGGTCGTAGCGACCGGTGCTGCGGTATGGCCTATGATCAATCAGATGAACCCGTCGGCGGATGTGCAGGCTCTGTCCTCGATCCGTACGGATGTAAGCGGGGTTGAGCCGGGTACACAGCTGACGGTCAAGTGGCTGGGTAAACCGGTCTTCATCCGTCACCGCACCGGCGCTGAAATCGCCGAAGCGCAGCAGCAGGACGAAGAAGCGGTAGGTAACCTGCCAGACCCGCTGGCCCGGAACTTCAACATCAACGCAGATGCACCCGCGACCGACGCCAACCGCGTCATGCCATCGCCCGAAGGCGAGGCAGAGGGCGCGTGGATCGTTCAGATGGGCGTTTGTACCCACCTGGGCTGCGTGCCTCTGGGTGATGCAGGCGACTTTGGCGGCTGGTTCTGCCCCTGCCACGGCTCGCACTACGATCTGGCAGGCCGGATCCGTAAAGGCCCCGCGCCTGAGAACCTGCCGATCCCACCGGTCGAGTGGGTCGACGCTTCAACCATTAAACTCGGCTAAGGGAGACCCAACTAATGTCCGGCATTCCCCACGATCACTACGAGCCGAAGTCAAACGGCGAAAAGTGGCTGCACAGCCGCCTTCCCATTGTCGGCCTGATGTACGACACCCTGATGATCCCCACGCCCAAGAACCTGAACTGGATGTGGATCTGGGGCATCGTTCTGGCCTTCTGCCTGGTGCTGCAAATCGTCACCGGCATCATGCTGGTTATGCACTACACGCCGCATGTCGATCTGGCCTTTGCCAGCGTCGAACACATCATGCGTAACGTGAATGGCGGTTACTTCATCCGCTACCTGCACATGAACGGCGCATCGCTGTTCTTTGTCGCGGTCTACATTCACATGTTCCGTGGTCTCTACTACGGCTCATACAAGGCCCCGCGTGAGATCACGTGGATCATCGGTATGCTGATCTACCTGATGATGATGGGCACCGCCTTCATGGGCTACGTTCTGCCCTGGGGCCAGATGTCCTTCTGGGGTGCGACCGTGATCACCGGCCTGTTTGGCGCGATCCCGTTTGTGGGTGATGCGTTGCAGACATGGCTGCTGGGTGGACCCGCAGTGGATAACGCCACGCTGAACCGCTTCTTCTCGCTGCACTATCTGCTGCCGTTCATCATTGCGGCGCTGGTTATTGTGCATATCTGGGCCTTCCACACCACCGGCAACAACAACCCTACGGGTGTTGAAGTGCGTCGCGGCTCAAAGGCCGAGGCTGAGAAAGACACGCTGCCCTTCTGGCCGTATTTCGTGATCAAGGATCTGTTCGCTCTGGCGGTCATCCTGGTCGTGTTCTGGGCCATCGTTGGCTTCATGCCGAACTATCTGGGTCACCCCGATAACTATATCGAAGCCAACCCGCTTGTGACGCCTGCACATATCGTGCCCGAATGGTACTTCTTGCCGTTCTATGCGATCCTGCGCGCCTTCACCGGCGAGGTCTGGGTTGTTCAGTTCGCCAGCTTCATCACCGGCGGCATCATTGATGCGAAATTCTTCGGTGTTCTGGCGATGTTCGGTGCGATCCTAGCCATGGCACTGGCGCCTTGGCTGGACACCTCGACTGTGCGTTCGGGTCGGTATCGTCCGATGTTCAAATGGTGGTTCTACCTGCTGATCATCGACTTCTTTGCCCTGATGTGGCTGGGTGCGATGCCTGCGGAAGAGCCCTATGCGACATTCTCGCTGATCGCCTCTGCGTACTGGTTTGCGTACTTCCTCGTAATCCTGCCGCTGCTTGGCGTGATCGAGAAACCTCTGGCTCCGCCTGAGACCATCGAAGAAGACTTCAACGCGCATTATGGCAAGGCTGACGCCGACGCCACGCCGGCCGAGTAAGAAGAGGGACCGGAAACATGTTCAAGAAACTTGCAATCGGCGCTGCGTTTGCCCTGGCCCTTACCCCTGCCGCTTCTTTTGCGGCAGGTGACTATGACACTCACATCGAGGATTTCGACTTCTCGTTTGAGGGTCCGTTTGGAACCTGGGACCAGAACCAGCTGCAACGCGGTCTTCAGGTCTATACCGAAGTCTGCGCGGCCTGCCACGGCCTGCAATACGTTCCTCTGCGCGATCTGGAAGCGCTAGGTTACAGTGAAGAGCAGGTGATCACTTACGCGGCGGACAATTTCGAGGTTTTCGACCCCGAGTTGGACGATTTCCGTCCGGCAATCCCGACCGACCACTTCCCAGCGAATAACGGTGTTGGCGCGCCGGACCTGAGCCTGATGGCAAAAGCCCGCGCGGGCTTCCACGGTCCTTATGGTCTGGGCATCAACCAACTGGTCAAAGGCATGGGCGGCGCGGAATACATCGCCTCTCTGCTGGACGGCTACACAGGTGAAGAGAAGGAAGAGGCAGGTACCATCCTTTACGAAAACAAGGCCTTCCCCGGAGGCTGGATTTCGATGGGCCCGCCACTGTCCGAAGATCAGGTTGAATTCGCCGATGGCCACGCGGCCACTGTCGAAGCTATGTCCGAAGACGTTGCAGCCTTCCTGATGTGGGCCGCGGAGCCCAAGCTGACGGACCGAAAGAACGCCGGTTTTGTCGGCGTGATCTTCCTGACCGTTCTGTCGGTGCTGCTGTATCTGGTCAACAAGCGCCTGTGGGCACCGCATAAAGGCAAGCTGCGCGAGCAGTAAAGCTTTTGAGCTTTTGAAATTGAAGACCCCCGCGCCTTTAAGGTCGCGGGGGTTTTTCTTTTTGATGGGGCAAAGGGGCCAGCCCATCTTGGCCTGCGGCCAATTCACCCCGAGGTATTTTTGGCCAGATGAAGAGCGGATCAGGCTTGTAGCTGGGTCGCAGTTTGTCCGGTGATCATCGCGGTGACGATTTGACCTTCTGGATGGGGGGTGTCGAAACTGACTTCAGTGAATTGTTCGGTGCGGCCCATATGCGGGTTTTCCATGAGGATGTGATGGGTTTGACCGATCTGTGCTGAGAGGTGCTTGGCGACCTGCGCCTCTCCGACTGTGCGCAGGCGGGCGGCGCGGTCCTTGATGATCTTGCCGTTGACCTGCTGTGGGATTCGCGCCGCTGGCGTGCCTTCGCGCTTGGAGTAGGGGAAGACATGCAGCCAGGTCAGGTTGCAGTCCGTGACCAGTTTGAGGGAGTTTTCGAAATGCGCCTCGGTTTCCGTTGGGAAGCCAGCGATGATATCGGCACCAAAGGTCATGTCGGGCCGCAGGCTGCGCGCCTCTTCGGTGAAACGGATGGCGTCATCGCGCAAGTGGCGGCGTTTCATTCGTTTCAGGATCAGGTCGTCGCCATGCTGCAGGGACAGGTGCAGGTGCGGCATCAGGCGCGGCTCGGTCGCGATGGCCTGCATCAGGTTTTCGTCCACCTCGATCGAGTCGATCGAACTGATGCGCAGGCGCGGCAGATCCGGCACGAGCTTCAGAATTCGCATGACCAGATCGCCCAGTTTGGGCTGCGCGGGCAGATCCGCGCCCCATGAGGTCAGATCAACGCCGGTCAGGACGACCTCGTTATAGCCTTTGTCGACCAGCCGCTTGATCTGATCCACGACCACACCGGCGGGTACGCTGCGTGAGTTCCCGCGGCCATAGGGGATGATGCAGAAGGTACAGCGATGATCACAGCCATTTTGGACCTGCACATAGGCGCGTGAGCGGGTGCCGAAGCCGTCGATCAGGTGACCTGCCGTTTCGGTAACCGACATGATGTCATCGACCTGAACGGTTTCGGTCTCGCCGATGAAGTCAGCCGCCATGCCTTTCCAGGTGTCGGGCTGCATCTTCTCAGTATTGCCGATCACGGCATCAACTTCCTCCATCGCCGAGAAGGTCTGCGGTTCCGTCTGCGCGGCGCATCCGGTCACGATCAGGCGCGCGTTGGGGTTTTCGCGGCGCAGCTTGCGAATCTCTTGCCGGGCCTTGCGAACCGCCTCGGCCGTCACGGCGCAGGTGTTCACGATCACCGCATCTTGCAGACCCGCTTGCTGAGACAGCTCTTTCATCGCCTCAGTCTCATAGGCGTTCAGGCGACAGCCCAGAGTGGTGAATTTCGGGGCGCTCATCCCAGTGACCTCAGGAATTCCGGGGTCAGAGTGCCCGAGAACACATGGCAGGTCGGTCCGGTCATCCAGACGCCATCATCGCGCCAATCGATCCAGATAGTGCCGCCGTCCAGCTCGATCTGAACCTTGCGCCCCGTCAGGCCGCGCCGGGCCGCGGCGACGGCTGTAGCGCAGGACGAGGACCCTGAGGCCAGCGTGATGCCCACCCCACGCTCCCAGACGCGCATACGGATGTGGTCCGGCCCGATCACCTGCGCCACCTGCACATTGGTGCGTTCAGGGTAAAGGGGGTGGTGTTCGTGCCGCGAGCCGAACTCGGCCAGGGGAATCGCTTCGGCGTCGTCCACGAAAAACGTGCAATGGGGGTTGCCCATGCCTGTTGCCGAGGGCGCGCCCTCGATCGGCAGTTCCAGCGTGTCCATCTCTTCTGCAAGCGGTATGTCCTGCCAGTCTAGCTGGGGCTGCCCCATATTGACCGAGGTCAGGCCGTTGCCTGCATCCTGCGCGTACAAGGTGCCGCGTTCGGTCGTCAGGGTCAGGTCTGTTTTGTCGCTCTCTTCCATCAGGAAACGGGCGATACACCGTGTGGCGTTCCCACAAGCGGCCGAAGTCGACCCGTCCGCGTTGTAGAACACGAGATGCGCGTCGGCCGCTCCTTTTTCGATCACTGCCAGCTGATCGAATCCCACACCAAACTGCCGGTGCCCGATTCCCTTTGCCAATGCAGCGCTGATCGGTGTCGCCTGCGCGCGCGCGTCGACAATAACGAAGTCATTGCCCAGCCCGTGCATCTTCATGAAGGGCAAACCGTTATAGAGTCTCTGTTGCATGGCGGGCATATAACGTTGGTCTTGCGATGAATCCACCCTGCGGTGACGATTCCTGAAAAAAGGGCTTGACCCCCCTGCGCCACCTGCCTAATTAGGCCGCCTATCGGGTCGCCGTAAACACTGATTACTCTGGCGAAACGAAGTGCAAAATAAGGTCTTGAACCCGGTCGGGAAAATGCCTTAAAGAGCGCCACGGATCGCAAAGATCCAGACAAAAGAGTGGGCCGTTAGCTCAGTTGGTAGAGCAACTGACTTTTAATCAGTGGGTCGCAGGTTCGAATCCTGCACGGCTCACCACTTTTCATAAATTTGCCTTTCCTTGTAGGGGCTTGAGATGAAGCTTGGCGAACCATCACGTGCGGTTCGCCAGTTTTTGTTCATTCTTTGTGCTTGCTGACATCTTTTCGAATGCCGAATCTGCAAGGGTTTTGCGCGATGCTGCGACGGTATATCGTTGTGCAAGCGCCAGGGTCTTATGACCAGTCACGGCCATGATTTGGTGAGCGGTTGCCCCCGCTTCGGCGAGTCTGCGAGCGCACGCCTTGCGTAGGCCGTGGGCTGTGCATTCAGGCAAACCAGCCTCATCGCACCAGCTGCGCATCATGTTGCCGAGACTGTTCTCGCTACGTACGTTTCCTGCCCCTGTTGCGAGGAAAGGTCTATCTTTTGGCAAGCGGTCTAAAACAGCCTTAAGCTCAGGATGAACAGGGATGTCGATGAGGACTCCGCTTTTCTTTTTTGTCTTTTGCCGTCGGTACTGCAAACGTCCATTGCGAATGTTGAGCGGACCAAGCTTAACTGCGTCGACCCGAGCAGCTCCCGTGAACAGCATCAGTGTGACTGTAGTATGCGCAAGCGTGTCTTGGGGGTGTTTTTCAAGGAATTTTTCGATTTCCTCTTCCTCCCAAGTATGAAACCCTACCGATTCAACTGAATATGGTTTTGTTGCTTTTGCCGGATTGTCGTCGCGCCATTCCAGCTTAATTGAGTGATCCAACAATTGGATCAGGCGCTTACGAAGATTATTCGCCGCATTTGGTGTTTCAGCCTTATCGGCCAAAATTTCCTCCACATGTCGGCGCCTCATCTGATGTACGGGCTTCCTTCCATGCCGCAAGCGCAGTGGCTCTACGATTCCTCGATAGACGCGTTTAGTGCTGTCCTCGAGCGCCATGAAGTCAGGACTGCGATACCATGAGTCAATAAGAGCTGAAATAGAGCCCTGCGTTGTCTTTGGTGCCCGCGAATGTGCTGGTTCTTTTTGGTTTTCGAGCGCGGCTTCATACCTTTTGATGAACTCATCACTGCCGTAACTTGTTCCTAGCTCAGCTGAGAAACCTCCCTGACGAAAGCGCCAACGACGGTTTCCGTGGCGATCTTTGTAATATGTCGCCCCCGGGAACTGTTTTCTTGTTTTTGTTACGCGTCCCACTGGTTTGCCTCCTCTTCGATTGCCAATTCTGTTGGGGTGATCGTCAGTCTTTGCGGCTCGACAACGATTGTCGGTGTTGGCAGCCCTACGTCGCGAAATGATTTTAGAATCTTTGTCACGTCGCTTTGTTTGAAGATCGATTTTGAACGGCTCATTTTGCCCTCCACGATTCCTGGAAAACGAAAAACTTGCGCCACTCTGAAGCAGCTAAAGTTCAGCGTATTTTGGGGAATGAATAGAGGGATCTCATTGGGGTGCGCCTTGGGGATGTTGACTTCGTTGGCAGGAAATTATAGAACGTGTGCGCGATAGTCAATCAAAATCCCACTCAAGGCGCTGAAAAAATTGTTTTTTCTCTTTTTCCCAAAATTCCTTGGCAAACTACCTGACGAAGTGTCAGGCTTTTTAAGCAAAGAGAGCCTAACGTGGGACGAATTTGAAACTTTTCTCTCCGAATGCCGCCGTGAAAGACCAGACCTTACCGTTGGAACTTTGAGGACCTTTATCTTTATTGCTAGGCGCGCGGCTGCCCAAACAGATCAAGAGCCAACAATAAAGGACGTAGCTGAAGCGCTCGACATCGGTCATGGAACGGCGAGGCGTCATTGCGAAATACTTGGGGATGGACCATCTGGAAGACCCGGGCTTGGCTGGATTGTGAAGGAGCCGGGAAGCGATGCGCGCGAAAAACACCTTGGGCTAACATTTGCCGGAGTAGAATTCTTGGTTTCGGTAACCAAGGAAATGTCGCTCGCCAAACAAAAGCAGCCGAAGGCGCATACCGAGAATTAAGAACTTAGCTTAGATCATTGGCCGACGCGTTCTTATTGGACTCAGCCTGTATTCAGCACACCGTAGAAGGGTGAACTCTCAGCAGTTATGCGACTTGCCTGTTATCAAAGCCGCCTTCCGGGGACTGGATTGCTTATTGCCGATTGATTGCCGCAGGTCGACTTAGTAGCGGCCAGCTTTATTGGCTGCCCCAATCGAGGACCTGATTGACGAGCAACGTAGCGAGGTGACGGCGTTGCAAGGAGACAGCCTGGACCTCGGTTCTTTGCAGGTGGAGCGTACATGTTACATAAACCATAAAATGATGCACTTTGCGCACAATAGATGACACCGATATTCATCGATCTAAGGCGTGGACATCTGACTCGATTTCTATATTTTGTATCTAACCATTAAGCAGTCGCAAAAAGTTGACCCTGCACCAAAGCCCGCAAATGAGCAAATAAATGGACGACTTCGACAAGTTTGAGGACGACACAATAAGCCTGGATCGCTTGAGGGAGCCACACTCAAACCCCGTTCGGCAATCCGAAGAGGAAGCTGTATGGCCGGATGAGTTGGCGGAAAGTGACTTTAGAGATCTTCCGGCTTCATACAACAAGAAACTACCCGATCCGAAGCCAGTGTACCTGATCGACTTTTTCTCAGGTTGTGGGGGTATGAGCTATGGCTTTGCTACAACGCGGCAAAGTCATGCAGCCTTTAAAGTTCTGGCAGGGATCGACATCAACGAAGTGGCCTTAAAAACGTACGCGCGCAATGTGCCAGACGGGCGCTCTGTTCATGCTGATGTATTCGAAATTGCCGAAGACCCCGATTTGCTGCGTAAATTGGTGCCAGATTTTGATCCGGAGAGCTGCCGCCCATTGGTTTTCGTTGGATGCGCTCCTTGCCAAGGTTTCAGCGCTCATCGAAAAAAAGACCCGCGAAACGACGGTAGAAACAGCTTGATGGTAGCTTTCGCGAAAATCTGTAGCCACTATGAACCTGATGTTGTCGTGCAGGAAAACGTGCCAGAAATTATTTCGGGCCGGTTTTCGAACTACCATGCAGAAGCCACTGAGATTCTTGAGAAGTCTGGTTATAAATTGCAAGCTGACATCCTCGACCTCAGTCAATACGGCGTACCCCAAAGACGTCGCCGAGCGATTGTCATTGGTTCAAAAAATCACGCTATGGGTTTGCCAGAGCCTTTGTTTTCTAAGGAAGAAGCCCCCACGGTGCGTGAAGCGATTTCGCATTTGGAGCCAATTTCGGCCGGTGACTGTGACCCAGTTGATCCCTTCCATAGATCTCCTGGCCATACAGATCGTATTGTTCAAAGGATAATGCGGACGCCTCCTGACGGCGGGGACAGAAGATCTCTCGGATCAGAAGACCAGCTTGATTGCCATGCGAGCATCGACGAAAGCAAAACGCCAGGCTTTACCGACGTATACGGTAGGCTCTATTGGGATCGACCTAGTGTTACGATAACGGCGAAAAGTAGTACTCCGAGTTGTGGGCGTTTTCTTCACCCTGAGCAACATCGGAACATAAGCGTGCGTGAAGCAGCAATACTGCAAGGGTTTCCGCAAACTTATCAATTTGAAGGTCCCTTCGTAAATCAATATCGTCAGATAGGAGAGGCAGTACCGCCGTTGTTTGCGCGTTTCTTAGCTTGGACAGTGCTGGATCATCTGCATCCCAACATTGAATCGTCTAGTGCCGCAACTTGCCGTGAGCCCGCGGGAAAAACCTACGCTTCGAAGGAAGAATTTTTGGTAGTTGACGGGTTTTGTGGCGCGGGAGGCTTGTCGCTAGGTTTTGAGCAAGCCGGCTTCAAGACAGCATTTGCTTTTGACACGAATTCTGATGCTGTGGACACTTTTTCAAAAAATCAGTCTACAAAGGCTGAGTGCATTAGCGTGCTTGACGACGAGCTTCCAAGTAGGATTGACCGTGCGGTAAACAATAAGCCATTTGTTTTGGTTGGAGGGCCACCTTGTCAGGGGTTTTCACAGCAACGTCGCGGCGATCCAATCGATGAAAGAAACAACTTGGTTGTCGAATTCGCAAACTTGGCGTCAAAACTTGACAAATTACCTGACGCCATCGTCCTCGAAAATGTAACCTATTTGGATTCACCTCGCGGGAGGCACATCTTCTCCGCATATGCCAAAAAGTTGGAATCCCTTGGCTATCAACTCTTCAGACATGATCTGAATTCGGCAGATTTTGGTGTGCCACAACTCCGCCGCCGAATAGTTTCGGTAGCGTTAATGAAAAAGCATGTGGATGCGTATGCCGGACCAGAACCGAGTTCCGCCGATAGATGGCCCACAATTGGAGAAGCACTGCGCGGGTTGTCGAAGCCTAGAGCCGTTAACACAAACGCGGTCGCGCATAATCATCTGCCAAGTAGAGAAGGTGCACTTAACAAACGCCGAATTGCCTACGTAGACATGGGACTAGGAAGGATGTCCGTCCCAGAAAAGCTTCAGCTTAAGTGTCATACTAAGTATGGTGGACACCTGGACGTTTACGGCAGGCTGGATTGGTTTGCTCAAGCAAGGACCATTACCGGTGGCTTCGACAGCTTCACGCGTGGCGAGTATGCCCACCCTTTCGAGCATCGTTCAATAACTGCAAGAGAAGCTGCCCGAGTTCAGGGATTTCCGGATAGTTTCTTTTTTGCAGGAAACCGATCAGAAGTAAGGAAGCAAATTGGCAACGCTGTTCCTCCGCCGATGGCTCGGGCAATTGCCAAAGGACTAATGAAGGCGCTTACGCAAGGGTAATTTAAGATGGGCGAGCTTCTGAAGTCATTTGCTTTTGATCGGAATACGATCAAGCGCAATGCGGACGTTTCTACCAAAGAGATTTTTGAGCACATCGCACTGGTAGATTCTGGTGCAGAGTTAAATAAGACGCAAAGCAACATAGTCGGAGCGATGCGAAGCTATCTTGGAGTGCTCGATAGCAGAAACAATTTGTCTCCAATTGGTAAGAAATACCTAGATCTCTATCACCAAAATCCGACTGACGCTTGGCGTTGGTTGCTAACTAGGTCGCTTTGGCTATACTCAGTCCCAAACGGAACAAACGCCCAAGTCAATCGAATTGCACGGGGCGCCTCACAAAAATTCTCACTTTTTCGAAGTATTATTGGGGTTCTAGTCCAACTGGAGTCATACCCTGGAGAAGAAAGGTTTTTATCTTACGAAGAATTTGCCTATCTTTGGAATGACGATCAAAAATGGAGCTTATCTCCACAAAAGTTATTTCATGAGGTCGTTACAAATAGAGAGTCCCAAGTTTTTACCGGAAATAGGATTTGGCTCGGGGACCTGGAAGACGAGTATGGCATCCCGAGAGACAACATGGGAACGTTTTTCACTAAGTGTTTGGGTCAAACAGGTCTTTTTGAGTTCAAAAAACAAGATGGTGGAAACGCGGGCGTAGCAATTGCCATCAGCCAAGACCTCGATGCAGTACGAAGAGGACGAATACGGTTTATCATCGATAATGAACGTTTGTTCGACGGAGGCGACTGGCCGACGTACATACAAAATCCAAATGACGATCTGCCCGCAGCGGTCTCACGGAAAGATCAGACCGACTTTCTTCCCTCGACAGCGGAAGATTTAGAACAGTCAGATGAACCGATAGAAAATCTGGTGGAATCATTCGTGGCATCAGCACGGCTTTCGGGATTAAACTTCGACAAGGAGCTAGTGAAACGGTTCGTCGCTTCCTTGATCGCCAAGCGTTTTGTAATTCTGACTGGTCTCAGTGGGTCGGGGAAAACAAAACTGGCTCAGGCATTTGCCCGTTGGCTCACGAGTCGTTCAGATTTTGACAACTCAGACGTAAATGTGGGTGATACGATCCCCAGCGAGAAAACCAACTATACTGTTACCGGTGTGGGAACTACTAGTATTGAATTGGATAGTGAAGCTTCGAAGCGGGTTTGCCTTCCATTTGGTCTCATCGAGGAATGGGTCACTGCGATAAAGGAAAACAAGTTAGATCGTGATACATCAGCGAGGAGCATTCGCGAGTTAGTAGCGAAGAACAGCGAGTACAGTAGTCAGCTAAATTCTTTCGAAACTCACCTTAAAGCCCTCGCTTTCTTTTTCCAGGATGCAGTAAGAACCGGCAGTGTTGAAGGGCAATATGAACTAATTTCGGTTGGACCAGATTGGACAAGCCGAGAGTCTTGCCTTGGCTACGTGGACGGGATTAATCCCAATAGATATGTGCGAGGGACTGCACTAGTTGATTTGGTGCTTTTAGCTACCGCCAACCCGCACAAGCCCTATTTCGTAGTTTTGGATGAGATGAACCTGTCTCACGTTGAACGCTATTTTGCAGATTTCTTGTCTTCTTCAGAAAGTGGAGAGGATATATTCTTACACAGCGAAGCAAGTGATATTGACGGCGTTCCAGCTTCGATTAACTGGCCCAGGAATCTATTCGTGGTGGGAACAGTTAACGTCGATGAGACCACGTACACGTTTTCTCCCAAGGTTCTAGATCGAGCTAATACAATAGAGTTTCGTGTGAATCGCAGCCAACTCGACGCTTACTTGGAGGCCCCTAAAGGAGCTGTCTCGCTTAACGCAATCGATGGTAAAGGTACAAAATTCTCAAAGGCCTTTTCTCAGACTGCTTCAGAATTAGATGCTTCTACGGAAGAGCAAAAAAAGTTGCTGTTCGAATTGCAGTTGCTGTTTGATATTCTTTCCAAATTTGGCTTTGAGTTCGGCTTCAGAACCGCTTTTGAAATAAAGAGATTTGCTAAAGCCTTCACTAGATTGGATGAGGGCTCCGATCAGTTCAATGAAATGCTCGATGCCCAACTCCTTCAAAAAATTCTACCAAGGTTTCATGGATCGCGGCGCAAATTGGAGGGTCCACTTTGCGCTCTGGCCCAATATTGCATCCTTGATCGATCTTGGAACGATGATGAAATTCTTGGTAACGGAGACGAGCTGAGAGAACGTTCATTTGAAGCGAGCACTCTTGTTGAAACGAAGTTTCACCCTTTGTCACCGGAATTCGAAGGCGCGGAAGGCGTCCTGTTGCCTTTAAGTTTTGACAAGATTCGGCGCATGCTAAGGCGTTTGGAAGAAGAAGGCTTTGCCAGCTTCGCTGAGGCTTAACAGATGCATCCTGAGGTAGTGATACCGCTCCTTGGCCCCAAAGGAAGAACTATAGCCAACCTACGCGTTGTATCGACGTCGCGGTCGGTTTCGGATCAATCGATTAGCATCCTGAACGAGACTGAGGCGAAACTGTGGGGCGAGGAGCCCATCCAGTTGCTCGAAGGTCGGAGTTACGATTATGAGATCGAGTTTCCATCAGAAGGGATGTCATTGGCAGGGGGCGTTTTTCAACCGGGACGTCTAAGCAGCGGACTTGTCGAGCGCGGCAGGTTGGAGACAGGTGAATTCACTGGGTGTTTGCCTATCGTGCTTTATGATGCGCACGGTCAACTGAGCGGCAAAAATGCAATCGAGGTTAGATCGATCAAACTCGATTACCGTTCGCACTACCGCACGATGCTCGAGGACATTGCAAACCACACAATTGATCTACTCCTTGATGTTCGAACGCCGTCTTTCACTCGGCTTAACTCCGGTCAATCAAGGGACCCATCAACACAAATTCAAAAGTTTTTTTTGATTAAGAACAGCATCGAAAGTCAGACGTTCATGAATGCGATGTTGAGAATAATACATCGACCTCACGAGAAGACTGTTCGAACCGAGCTCGAAACTCCAGTTTCACGGGGCATCCGCCCCCGGTCATCCTCAATTCGAGAGCTTTCCTACCGGCAGCCAAGAGAGAGAACCCCGTCTGATCATCCTCTGTCAAACAAATTGGGGAGCTTACCTCGTTCAGTTCGTCAGCATCATGCGGCTCCAACACGTGACACCGCTGAAAACCGTTTCGTGAAGTTTATGCTGCGCTATTTAGATCAATTTTTGGCTGATGCGTACAAGAGTATTTCAGACTCCGATGCCCTCAGGTACAAGTCCATACTTTTAGGCATTGCGTCGACCCGATCTACTCTGGCGCCACTACTTTCAAACGACTTGTTTAAAGAGGTTTCTAATCACTTTAATGGGGTCCCGTTTTCTAGCCCTGTATTGCTCAGAAAACCGGGCTATCGGGAGTTATTTCAGATCTGGTTGTCATTGCAGGTAGCCGTTCAGATTTTGTGGGAAGGAGCTAACGATGTCTTTTTGGGTGGAAAAAAAGATGTCGCTACACTGTATGAGTACTGGGTGTTTTTTGAACTTTGGGGGATTGTAAAAGAGATTTTTCAAATGTCGGATTCCTCACTTGGTACACTGATAGATGTGGGTTACAACGGTTTGTTTATGAAGCTCAAATCAGGAAAAAGACTTGATTTCTTAGGGCAATGTAACAGTTCATCGACCAAGTTAAGTGTTCGCTTCTCATACAATCGCACGTTCTCGAGAAAGTCGAAGCCTAAGGGCGATCCTGCAAAAAGCCACCCCAACCCTGGTACTTGGACCAAAACAATGCGCCCCGACTACACCGTTTCTCTGTGGCCCGCGGAAATGTCCGAAGAGCAAGCCGAGTTCTCAGAGGCCATCAAACACATCCATTTTGATGCAAAATACCGCGTGAACATTATTTCCGAAGTCTTCGGAGATGAAAAAGAAGATGAAAGAGAAACACGCAGCGAAAAATCTACTGCCAAACGTAGTGACCTATTAAAGATGCATGCTTATCGGGATGCAATTAGGAGAAGTGTCAGCGCGTTTGTTTTGTATCCTGGTGACGAAGACTGCTGTTGGAGGCAGTTTGAAGAAATTATTCCCGGCTTGGGCGCGATTGCAATTCGTCCTGGTGATCCGACTTCCCGCGATGCGCTGAAAAGCTATCTCTTGGAGGTCTCCAACTACGTGGCGTCTCCACATAAAGTCACCTAGTCGCGCTTGTCTTATCTCCTGGAGCGTTGGAATGCAGTACGGCAATTGCAGAGCTAGTCAGCATCATTGTGCAATAGTATTTGCGCGGAAAATTCTTTGTGTGGCCCCACTGAATTGCAAATGAAATCTGCAACCTGCTGAACCAATACCTCGCTGATGTGAGGCATTATTGCGCACTCCCAAACCACAGCCGTACGCCAGCCTAGGACATGTAGTCGCCTGATCGCCTTTACATCCCTTTGTCTGTTAGCCTCAAATTTTCGACTCCAGAACTCGGTATTTGTAGCCGGTGTTGTGGCCTTCGAACAGCCAGTATGCTGGTGCCAGAAACAGCCATGAACAAAGATAACTGTATTCCATCTGGGTAAAACGATATCCGGCGTACCGGGCAAAGTTCGCGCATTGACTCGAAAACGAAAACCTTCCCGGTGTAACGCCTTTCTGAGGCCAACCTCCGGCTTGGTGTTCTTGCTCCGAATGCTCGACATCATTCGGGATCTGGTTTGGCTTTCAACAATGTCTGTCATTGAACTGGCATAACACTTTCATCGACGAATTCGAGCTTTCCTTTCGCGTTGAACCCGGTGCAGGGCTTTCTTGAAGTGACATGCTTAAAAAACGAATGCGGCCGTCTAGTAATCTAGCAACCTTATTAAACCGGAAACTCCATCGGCACAAATCGAGCCCTTGCAGCTGGATAGGTGACTGAGGGGCCAATGGAAGCGCGACTTTCTCGTTCAGTCGGAGCCGTTGGGCGACCGCAACTGTTGTCGATCCCGCTAGCACCCTGGCAACAATCCGTCAGTTTAAAGCGAGCGGCTAGTTCAGCGGTCCTTTTTTCATGCCCATTTTGAAACGCCCATCAAATACTAGTAGGCGTTGTGTAAAAATTGCTTACGAAACCTCTTGAGCGAGAAAATGAAGGCGTGACTACCAAGTTTCAGTTAAGCGAACTATGTAGAGCCGACTTTACTTTTAATTGAAGAAGGTGAAATTTGATCTGCAAATGGCTGTGTCGATTTTGCCTAAAGGACGACCGAAAAGTGACTAACGAAGGTACACTGGATTCAATTCGAGAATTCTCAGGTTCAAAGGATGATGAGTTTTTGAAGGCGCTTATGTTTAGCGTCGAGCGGCTGTTGTTGGATGACAAAAATCCGGCTCGGCTCAACTTAATCGCTTCGTGCTTTCGAGAGATTTTGACCTATCAGCTCGATATGTTTGCCCCTCACGACGATGTGCAAAAAAGTTCATGGTATGTGCAAGATCCGACTGCCCAAAAAGCGACGCGCGCGCAACGCATTCGTTATGCGGTGTCCGCAGGTTTGCCAGACACTACACTTATTGAAATTGGTGTTAATGACCTTTACTCGCCCAAGGAGCTCAGAGACCTGTACAACGAAGCCAGCAAGTACACACACGTTAGGCCGGATCGGCTAGGTCACTCGGATGAGGAAGCCGAGCGTTTTGTAGTTGATGGCATTAGCAGCCTAGAAGACTTTCTTATTGAGATTGATGAAATCCGCAACCAAGTCGGGCAGCACTTGCAAGATGCTATTTCAGAGCACACCGTTCAAGAATTCATCAGAACTGTAATTGACGAGCTCGATATTCTGTCGACCCATACTCGAGTGGAAGGCTTACCAATGATAGATGAGTGGTATGTAGAGAACATAGGACACACACAGGTTCAGATTAAAGTTATAGGTGAAGTGGAGGTCGAACTGAATTATGGCTCAGGAGGAGACCGTCGACGTAGTGAGGGAGCAACTTTGTATGAAGAGTTTCCTTACACGATGATCATTCAATGTTCCGTCGAGAAGATTAAGAGTCTGGAGACGGTGAGTGTGGAGGTTGACACGTCTTCTTGGTACGAATGATCATCAAGAAACCAAGCTCCCAGGTATGAAATTTCATTTGACGAAGTCTTTGATGGCCGATGCGTGCAAAATCCGTGCCGTCCTTCGTGAAACAGCTAGTAAGCGACCAATCTGAATCACAAAAATCGAGTAAGTCCACTAGTGCTAACGAAGTTTTTTGGTCAGCTCGAAAAGTTTCGGGTCATACCAGGTGTCACATTGTTGATTAGACTGTGCCTGCTTGGAACCCTCGCCATCTGCATTTGCGTCGCTCCTTCGTGAGCGCGCCAGTAGTGGCCGTTGAACGAGACAGGGGCTTTGGTTCGGGCAGTGAAATATCTAGTCGACGGCACCTTTGAAAGCGGATCTCCGGCAGGTTGTGAATTTCCATCGCTTTACATTTTTGGTGCATACGAAGCTGGCCTACCACCAGCTCGTAGAATACGGACAAGGGCGGCGACTCTGTCTGCCTGGCGCTTTAGGATTGCGGCCAGTTTTCGCATTAGATTTGGGTCGCGAATGTCGGGGATTGGCTCAAGGCCGGTAGCGTCAAACGCGGCGGCGCTGTTTCTGCCGAGTTTGTCGATTTTTGATTTTAGATAATCGGCTGCTGAGGCCAACTCTTGTTCTTCGCTTAGGTCTTGGTGATCGCTTGAAAGATTTTCAGAAGCGCATTCTGGCGCTGTATGATTGCTGTGTTGCTCTTCAATACCCGGTTCTGGCTCTCGATGATCTGAGATAGTAGATCCCGAATTGAGGTTTGATCTTTCGGTGTGTTCGAATCTTCGTTCATGTAAAAACTCCTTTGTTTCATGTATGAATTGAGCGACTTCTGGCGGTTTGATTTTCAAGGTGCGGTTGGCGTTATGATCCTTCATGCCTTTAGGCAATTCGATCATTATGTGTGATCGGCCCCTGCCTTCCGCAACTGCGTCGGCTAGCCCCAAATCCTGTTGGTCGATAAACTCTGCCAGCACTGCGGGCTGCTGGTGGCGGGGCAATTTAGCCAGTTCCTTGAGCCTCTGACGCAATGCCGGCAGGTTGAACCCTTGCCGCTTCGCGACTTGGTGATCATTTGAGGAGTAAGCCGCCTTCGGCTTATTCTGGTCGCGAAAAGCTGCGGCCAGTTGATCGGCTAGCTCGTTTTTGCCCATCTCACGCAAGCGCATTTCGGCAAAGTCATTGCTCGCTCCGCCGGTGAGCTTGTGACTGAATTGCAGCTCACAAAGGCGCGAAACCGTTTCGTCTTTCGCTTTCGATCTGAACAGTTTGTAAGTCTTTCCGCTCTCGCTGTCTTGAGCCGGTCTCACTAAGTGGTAATGATCATGCAGGCGCCCATCGGCACGGCGACTTTGGTGGCGGGTCAGCGTTTCGGGGTCATTGGGGTTGAATCTGTATTCTTCGCGGATTGCCGTGATGGCGGCGGCGATCTGGTCGGTGGACAGCTCCTGGTCGGGGGATATGATAATGTGTAGCAAGCCGTTTTTTCGACCTTTGAGCTGAGCAAAATCATCAGAGACCAAGAGTTGATCAGCTTCGTCGCGGATCACTTCGAGATATTCATTCTCGCCCTGCTGTGTGACATAGCTGCAAATTCGGAGGCCGTCCCCCGATTTTATGCCACCCGTTTTGATAATCATTTTGACTGCTTCAGCTTGCCCAACTCCTCACGAAGTTCGGCCAAAGGCTCCGCCCATGCTGAGATTCCGGCCGTGATAGCTTCGCCCATTTTGCCGAATTGAGCGGAGTTCAGGGCGCCGCTTCGGTGTGCCTCGTTGATGCGCCGCTGACATTGGTTGATGTTGGCCGCGATGCCGACAAGTTGGCGATTGATAGCTTCGAGTTTTGAACCGTTTGGTGGCGCAAATGCAGTACGGCTAAAGATCATAAAGCGAGCAAAATCAGCCTGGCTCAGTTCGTTTTCGCGCGCCCAGATCTTGAGCTTGTCGGCTTCGCTGTCGGTCAAGCGCATTTTGAACATGCGGGACCGACGAAGCTGGTGGCCCGGTAATCCTTCCGGGGTCTGCGGGGTCGTGTAGGTCATTACAAAAATCCTCGTATTTGTGTGGCTCGGTGGGGGTCAAGGGGGAGGCATAGCCTACCCTTTGCAAGTTTCCGACAAGACCCCGCAGGGGTCTGTCAGTCCCACTTGCTTCCCTTCAATGGACAACTACTAAGCAAATTGTCGGAAACCAATAAAATACAAGCTTTCTATCAACATACGGCTAGTGTTCGGCGCATATCCCGTGGGACTAGTGCAATATCTACAAGACAAAATTAACCACTTGATAAGCTGTCTAACCGACAGCTCTGGTAAATTTCGAACGTAAGAAAAATTCCAAAGTTATGTTCAGGCCAGACCTGTGTGCAAGCTGAAGACAAATTTTTGGCATAGAGAAATCAGTATTGGCCAACACATCAGTACCGAACAGATGAAAGGTTTTATTCTTCAGAGCTGTTGTCCCAGATTAAGGCACAAAGTTCCTGCAAATTTCTTCGCTAAACTGAGTATTATACTCAGACTGAACCGCATTTTTGGGAATCGGCATAGAGGCGCAAGCGATTTCGAATATCGTTCCGCCTCCCTCGGGAAGCTCAAACAGTTGGAATTGTCCGTCATCGGTTGAGATGAGTACAAGCTTGCCATCGGCGGAGGGCTGAATGGTTTCAACAGATCTTATGTCGGCTGGAGATCCCATCCATACTGTCGCATCGTTTTCGAGGTCGCCATAAAATAGGGAATAATTCTCTCCCACAACGTTCTTACCTCCTCGTATGACGCGATATCCTCTCATGCTGAAGGTCTGTTCAACATGGTCTACCCCGGGAATAACCAATGAATCTATGGGTTTGACCAAAGTTCCATTCGAATGCAAGTTTTGCCAGTTTTCGTAGTTTTCGAAGGTTTCTATCTTTAGTGTACCGTGATCGAAGGCGAGTTTAGAATACTCGTCCAGCGAGAGTACATCACTTCGCCAAACCGATTTTGCACCTTGTTCACCATTGAGTTCGAAGATTTCTAAGCCCCGTTCCGCGTAAGAAACCAGTACTTCGCTATCATTTCTTAAGATGGTTATCCCATTGACTAAACCGTCGTTTGGAAGCTGATAGCTAAGTAGTTTTTTACCGCTAACGGACGATATTGTGTCAACCCTTCCATCTTGGTTTGCTACGATAACTGTCTCGCCAGACGAGCTAATAGCAATAGAAACTTGTCTGGCGGATTGTCTCCCCAGGTCAAAGTGACTTGTATGGTCTTCACTAATTCTGTGAATCAAAAGTTGGCTCGTTCCGCCGTATTCTGTTTGATCTAAAACTGCCACAAAGGTGTTTGCATCATCAGAAAGACCGAAGATTTCGTACCCACCGAACTCACTAAACTTCTTACTCCAGAGATGCTGGCTGTATCGCAGTAACCTGATGTTTTCGCCAATGCTAGTAATTGCAAGTCTGTCATCTAGAAAACGTGCATTTTGGTCTAAGTACTGCCCCTTAATCCCGTAAGAGAATACTTCTACCTTATTTGCGATATCAAAAACATGTACCCTTTCACCGGTATCAGCAATTAGATTGCTGCCATCAGGACTAATCGCGACTGAAGAAACAACGTCATCCACGCTCATGACTCCTGGAGTCTCACCCGATGAAAAAAATCTACCAAAAGCTCTCTGGAATGAGTTGACTGTGTCTGTCGTGCTTAGAATTTCTATATTGCTTCGCCCCGAACCATCCGGCTCGTTTACTGAGATGACAAGTTGACTTAAATCTGCGTTAAAGCTGGCTGCATCGATGTAGTCCACCAATTTGGCAGTTGTGACCTCGTTTGTTTCCAGGTCAACGAATGTTGTATCACCACTTGCGAATGCAATCGCCAGTTTTTTCTCGTCTTCTGAGAACGCCATCGCAATCGGACTCCCTCCATGCTGAAGTGGGGCCGGAATTCGAACCCATTCTTCAAGTGAAAGGTCTCTGATGGAAAGCATTGGTCCACCCGAGAATTGGGCAACGACGGCTCCATATCTTCCAGTGGCACTCAAAGCGACAATAGGGGCGTATGGCTGTGAATTTGGTAACTCCAGAGTCAACATGTCTGACTTGGAGGGTTCGTTCAAATTGTTAAAGAGAACACCGTGAATGACCTTACCATTCTCTGGGGCTTCACCATCCTGGCGAAAGGTGTTTGCAACCCACTGCTCGTTTCTACTTACCAAAATCGGCCCCGACTTCCATTGAGCATTCTGTAGATCAGGACGAAACTTGGCCAGATAGTCGGCCAATACCGTTCTCTCAGAAATATGAGGCAACACATCTGAAAAATTCTGTTCTTGTAAGTCGATCACTGTCACGGTTCCCAATTCATCGCCGAGATAAATGGAGTTTCTTGTTTGGCTTGGGAAGAAAAACCGCCAGCGATTTGAAAAACGTAAGACTTCTGCCTGGTTGGATAGCGCATTAGATAATACTTCCAAAGCTCCCGAGCTATCCACGGACTCTGATGCTATTTTGTCATGTATAGCCCATGCGGACATTACTTTAACGATTGCTTCAGTCATATCGCCCTTTAGTATGTACTCCCTTGCTTCTGCAATGTTCCCATTGAATTTTTCGCCTAATAATTGGTTTTCTTGATCTCTCCTGTCTAAGTAGCTGAAAATGCTAAAAATAACTAAAAATGCAGCGACAACAGACGACAAAAGACCGGCTACTTTTTTGACGCGGTTGTTCCTAATATACTTTTTGGCCGGATTGAAAATCGACTGGCGTTCAATTCCAAGAATATCTGAGATCAAGTTCGCCCAGTCTGAACTCTGCTCCCAAAACCAATGTTTGCTTCTGAAGTCTGGTACAAGCGGGTTACCGTTTTCTTTGTGCTTTCCATCAATAAAATCAAGATCACGGATTGCAGTTGGAAAACAATCTAACTCACCTCCTTTATCAGATGGGCTTCCTGCAATGATCACTGGGTGAATATCTCGTACTCGACCTCTGTCGATGAACTGTTGAACCTCTTGGTTAACCTTCGAGTTTTTTTGTGCTGCGTTAGGAGAGCAAAGTACGATCAGTTTCTGAGACCGATTGACCTGCTCTGAAATAACGGCGTCCGCTTCACCGCGGTTTTTTGGCATGTCGTCTTTATCTAAGAAGACTTTGCCGCCGGTTCCTGAAGCAGGATGAGTTATTGCTTCAGCCATAAGCCTCTTATTGGCGACTAAACGAAGCAGCATCCGCTTAAAGCGACGAGCCTGCCGTTCGTCATACTTAGAATAGCTGATGAACACCCAATAATCTAGCTCAGCCAATGTAATAACCCTCAATCCGAAAAAAAGACTAACATTTTTCCCCATTGAATCAACATCCTATGTGAAAAGTGTAGATTTTCCAACTTAGTGTATTGACGACACTTACTGTTTGTGTAAAAAATACACTTACTAAAACATGGAGAGAAAAATGAAACAGAATTTCTATTCGATCATCGCTTCCGTAATGGTATCGGCAACGGCCAATGCGGCTACAGCTGAAACTTACTCGGTCTGGGAAGGCATGTATGTTGAAGCTGGCAGTCAATACGTGTTCCATGAATACCTGGAGCGTGGTGTGACTTACGAAGTTGACCTGTACGGTTGGGACGAAAATGGTGACCTGGACTTTGAAGTCCATGGCCAAAACCAGTTCGGCCAAATCACGAAGATTGTTGAGCGCAAATCGAACCATAACTTCGAGTTTGTGCGCTTCACTGCCCCCTATTCTGGCTACTTCAATTTCTTGATTGAAAACTGGAACAAGCCTTCGGCGCAGTACTACGACTTCGCGATCATGGAAGTGGTTTGGCACTAAAGATTGCCAAACGACACAGTATGAGTTTCCGACAACTGACCTAAGTATAGGAGAAAAAAATGAAAATGTTTACCAAAGTACCGCTTGCCGCAGTCACGATTGCGATTGCGGCAAGTAGTGTCAACACCGCAAGCGCTGAAGGTTTTCTGGCTGGATTGGCGCGCGACATTGGCATTATCGACGAAAACCAACGGCGCGCTTTGGATGATTGGCATGCTGCCAACGGTAGCCCGTTGGATCGCGTTCCCGGGGCTGCACTAAGTATGGTTAACCCAGGTCTTGGAGCCGCTTACGAGGCCAACCAACAGTTCATCCAGATGAAAGATCAATGGGAGCAAAACTACGCGACCGGCTCGTTCCCTCCGGCAGTAAACCCGGGTCACTACTCAGTGCCCATGCTTCCTGGCGGTGCTCCGCTACCCGTTCTGAAGGGAAACACATTTGGCGGCGTTAACAGCATCGCCACTATGCCTCACCCGGATGTGCAGACGATTTGGATGGGCAACTAAAAGATGCTGAATAAGCTAGTGTTCAGAACTGCGTTGGGCAGAAGACCACTGCCCAATGCACTTTTTTCTTTTAACCCTTTTTTGTATATAGACGATCAAAAAAAGCAAAATTTCTTCCTTGAGCGAACTCCGATATATGTTAGTGTACACCATACACGAACAAGGGCAGAGCATTGAGTTATAGCTACCAATACCCGCACCCAGCAGTGACAGTAGATACTGTAGTCTTCTCTGTTTTGGACGAAGCGCTACAAGTCCTTCTTATTCAAAGACGCAGTGAACCGTTTAAGGACTGGTGGGCACTACCTGGGGGATATGTACGTATTGACGAAGACCTCGAACAGGCTGCCCGACGAGAGTTGTTAGAAGAAACCGCTGTAAGGACTGAACAGCTGCAAGGAATGCCGTTTTTTCAGTTTAGCGCATACGGACAGCCGGACAGAGATCCCAGAGAACGCACGATAACTGTCTCGTTTTTGACGGTAGTGCCTATGAATAGAGTTGCTCTAAAAGCAGCGACAGACGCGAAAGATACTAAGTGGTTCGCTGTGAGTAACCTTCCAACGCTGGCTTTTGATCATGACAAGATACTAGAAGATGCGCGGAAATCGCTTGGCAAGCTCACGTCCGAAGGCCCAGAAACAGGGGGGGCAGCGGCGTTTTCTTTTCTTCCAGACGAATTCACTCTTTCGCAAGCACAATCAGTTTTTGAGGTGTTAAAGGGAGAAAAGCTAGACAAACGAAATTTTAGAAAATGGGTAACTTCAAACTGGGACCTGGTGAACTTGAATAAGAAAAGCTCTGGTGGAAGGCATAGGCCTGCTGAGCTATACTCTCTCAAAGACACCTAACTCGGCTGTCAGATACCAGCTTCACAGCTACAATGAACTTATTTCCCTGGAGGATTTCTCAGCCACTGGGCTCCTAAACTGATAAATCAGGATCAATTCTTATTTCCCAGGCAATGATCTCTTCGACCTCACTACAGCCTGACCCTTTGGAATCCTTTGGCAATTCCGGGAGGCTTTCTAGAATGTCAATTACCCGAGCAGGACCATCTCGGCATTGTTCTTTCCACCAACCGGATCTTAGGCGAAGCTCGTCGACAAATTTAGCAGCGACCGTATTGCCGCATTCCCGGCATTCCCAGTCGCTGTTGTTTTTGTTGTGATACTGCGGGCCGCAAGTTGAGCAACGAAGCATCAGGTGCTGTGTCGGAATTGGTAAATCCATACTCTGATAATAGTTCAGAATGATGAAAATAACGTTCTATTGAACCTATGGTACGCTAACGACCGGCGCCCAGGTTTGGGCCACGAGCAAAAAAGTCCCGAACCTACATGAGCTATTTAATCAACCTTCTGCAGCGCAACGCTAAGCTTTGGTAGATGTCGCAAAGCTCGATTTTAAGCTTGCGCCATTCCACATCGATTGGCGTCAACTCAAGACTATCGATTGGCGAAATTTGGTCACAAAGAACATCCAGAGTTTCTTCAATTTCTTCCGCCCGCGCCTCCAAGTACAAGGCCTTGATTGCTTCCTGAAGACAGTCTGAAGCGTTTGGTTGCTTCATGGTAACCCTCCATGTTCTGGGATCTAAGAACACCTGGTTTCGAATTTTTGACGGCTTCCGTAGCGTACTTGAACGATTCATCGCCTAAGGCTCTTGGAGATAAAGAATCGACCATTTCGGTGCTTATTTCCTTCGATAAATCCTTGGGAAACGTCATACTTTTCGCCGCGAATTCTTCCGCCAAAAGCTCTCCCTCTCTCCTTCTTGAGCTCATTATTTACCAACCGCCCTCGAAACATTCGTTGAGAAGGTTCTGCTTTTGCGAGATAAGCCGCTAGCCAATAACCACTAAATTCCGGTGAACCATCGCACACCTCGACACCAAAATGCCAAGAGTCACTAGGGCTACATGCGATTTCACCCTTGGATCTCTTATGGAGTGGCCGACGGGTTTTCGAAGAAGTTTCACCCAAAGCACGCCCAAGAAAACAGACGAAATCCCTTTGGGTCTCAACGGGAACGTGTAGAGCAACGTGAAGATGTTCCCCTTTTTCTGCGAGCGCTTCCCGAACCCAAATGTATGCCGTTGTGCAATTCCGCTTGGCTCTTGTTAAGAACTTCCTGATTTTTTGAGCAACCTGCTTTGCTCGCTCATGAGGGTGCATATCCAGCCAATACTCAGAGAGCTCTCCAGTAAGCTTGGTCCAGTTTACAGTGAGGATTGCATTCAGTGGGTATCCGTTCTCAAAGCCGACTGATGCAGCATCCAAAAAGCGGGCTTGGGTCTTGGGAGGTAAGCAATCAGATGCCATAGACGAAGCTCCAACAGCGCCATCTGTCCGATAGTGCTGGGAACCGCAGGTAGTCTGGCCGGCAACCAAACAGGCTTCATACGAGGAATGAATCGCGCGAGCCTTACTATAGGGGGGTGTCCGTAAATCACTAGTTTGAGCGCTGTTTTTGGGTTTAACTGGTTGCCTTCTAGACTTTCGGTGCATCTTCGATAGCCTCGGTTTTTGGCCTTTTTTCGAAGTCTTGATCATCAAAGAAAAAATAGAGAAACCACGCAACCATGGGTCTTTGTAGGATACTGGCAACCCTTGAATAAAAGCGGGACTACAACCCGCATTCGCAGTATGCAGTGGGGTCGCAATACGGTTCGCCGAACAGCGAATTCCTTTAGTAAAGTCAATGCACGTTTCTGGAGGGTTCGCCAGAAAAAACTGTTTGTTTTCAATGCTGGGTACATTCCTGCACGGCTCACCACTTTTTTCAGTGTCATTAACGCATAAGAGTGCGTTTTGAACGCATATATGTGTTTCTGCAAGGTTATGAGTTTCGCCTGCACACATATGGTTAAATAGTCGATAGTTCTGGAATTTCATTCATATTATCAGTTAGTTAACCGCATTTCGTTTGGAGCGGGTCAAAAATTGCACTCTTATGCGTTACTGACATTCAGAGAGATCGAAGGAATGGATAAGAGTGCTTTTCGCTAATGGTGGGAGACTTGTATCCAAGCGAAACACTTGTGCGTCAATGCCAGGTTTTTGTGGATCGGTTTTGATTCCGCCAAAACGGGAAGCGCTTGAGGTAGAGGTGCCGGTCAGTGATACCACCTTTGGTTGCTTGTGAAATTTCCATTTATATTCAAGCGTGTTCAATGGCGACTTTCGAGTGGATTTCCGCTTGCGCGATTCGAAAAAATTGGCAGATTCAGCAATATTTGCTATCCTTTGGCTAAAGGGCGTTAGAAACCCGGGGGCAAAAATCGAGCAGAAATCCGGAAATTCCTCACAGGTGGTGTGGGTAAAAATACCTGAACATCTCAACGGCACCCGACGCGGGTTGTTCTTCTTGTGGGCCGAGGTCGAGCGTGCTCAAGTGAAGGCCAAGGCCGCGCCACCGCCCTCTGAGTCGCGTCAGCCCGAGTCGAACAAGATATTCGGTTGGGTTGATGAGTTTATCTTCTATGAACGCGACAGGGCGGAGCAGCCAGATCAGCGCGCCGAGGCCCCGTCGGGCCGTCACAGTTTCTCGAAGAACAGGATGACCTCGCCTATACGGACGCCAAAACGCGAAACATAGGCGCGGTTCAGCAGACGGTCCTCTTCCAGAAGCCACATCCAGTCGTCAAAATTGACCCGCATAGTGCCCTCTTTGATTGGCAGGTCGATCTTGTATTTCCAGTTGAAGGTATCGCCGCGCTCGATCCCTTCGGCCACACCAAGAACACCCGGAGCCGTGCCGGTCCAGGTGTCTTCGCCGGTTTTAGTCAGGGTCCAGACACGTTGTTCGGTTGCGCCGTCATCGTAGACGAAATCCTCGACCAGGGTCAGGGTTTCTCCGTCCCATGTGCCGTCAATCTCAACCGTGAAACGGCGCGGCACGTTGCCCAGAATGTCCTGGAACTGACCATAAGCCACGGTTTTGCCTTCGAAGAACTCTTCGAGGTTCAGATGCCGGTCGGACAGAAAGCTTTTGGGCACCCGCGGTTTAGCCGAGCAGGCCGCGAGCAGCGTCAGGCTGGTGATTGCGACCAGTGAGATCAGAAAACGAAGCCGGGTCATTGTAGCGGCCTGTTTTCAGCGTCCGCATCATACCCGTTTGCTCCGGGCACATGCGCGGTCTGCACCTCGGGAGCGGGTCGCATGGTTGCCACCAGTTCCGCCACCTTGAGGCCGAATTTGCGCATCTCTGAGCGGTTCATGATCGCTCCGTTTTCGGTCAGATACATCCAGTCGGTGACGTCGAGCGTGTGCCCTCCGGCGTCTTCGGGCAGGATGATCCGGTAGGACAGCTTGACGGTCGAGCCCGAAATCACGCCCTTGCCTTCACCGACGATATCGTCCGCTGTGGCTGTGAACGTGTTGCCGGTGCCCAGTGTCAGATACCACTTTCGGGTCATCTGCTTGCCGTTGGAATAGGTGAACCACTCGGCCAGAGTGCCCGTGTTTCCATCCCATTCACCGACCATGCGCGCGACAAAGCTGTTCGACATCTTGCCATTGGGGCCGTAGATCAGCCCCTCGGACAGGATATCTCCGTTCAGGTGTTTGGTCAGGGAAAACTCCGGCCCCGTTCCCGAATAGTCAGCCGGAGATTGTGAGCGAAAGCTCAGGAACCGTCTTTTGACCGCCACGATAACGAGGATGGCGAGCAAAATCACAACAATCGTATTCATTTGGCTGGGACCTCCGTAGGCAGGGTTAAGACCATCCCAAATGCGCCCAGCTTCAGGATGCAGGGCAGCAGGGCATAGGCGAATGTGACTGTGTTTAGAGCCTGTGCCGAGTTGGCTTGACCGGGTGAAAAGCCGCTGCGTTCCAGCAGGGGCAGGGTGAAAAAGGCAGCGAGCGCGAGGCCCAGCTTGCCAGCGAAAGACCAGATGCCAAACGCGGCGGAGGCATTCAGCCCCGCGCGTGTCAGCACCACGGAAAACATGGCGGGCAGGATCACGATATCCGCCCCTGCGGCTGCGCCGGAGGCTAGGCAGATCAGGGCAAAGATGGTCAGCTCTCCGGCTGAGAGGGTGGCCGCGCCGATGAAGGAAGCGATGCCCAGCGGCATGGCGATCATCAGCGTCTGTTTCGGGCCGATCCGATTGCTGAGTCGCGCCCAGAGGGGCACGCTGGCCCCAGCGCTGAGGAAGAACAGGATCAGCAATGGGCCAGCCATTCCGGAAAGTTGCAGTTTGTCCTCGACAAAGAACAGAAACAGCGTGGCGGTCAGGGCTACCGGCAGGCTGTTGATCAGCGCCAGAACCAACAGGCGGAGGGCGCCGGATTGTCCGAGCGCGGTGAATGAGATGCCCTCGCCCGTGATTGGCGTACGACGCCACATTGGTATGGTTACGATCAGAGTTAGGAGCGCAAGCGCGCCCAAAAACAGACCAAAGGCGGGGTAGCCCTGTCCCTGTGCGCCGAAGGCAACGAACAGAGCCGGGGCACTGGCGGCCAGAACGACTCCGGTCAGTTGCCCGCCTTCGCGGAAGGCGGCGAGGCGCATCAGCTCTTGCGGGTCGGCCTGTTTGGCCAAAGTTGCACTGCGCCCGTAAAGCAGGATGGTGCCTAGGCTGTAGGCCGAAAACAGAAGCACGAGGATGGCGACCAGCGCGCCAACGCTTGCCCCATCCGGCAGGCCGAACAGCAGCGGAAACCCGACCGCCAGCCCCAGCGCCGCCAGAGCTGCAAACAGCAGCTGCGCGCCCGGCCAGCGGTCGATGGCCCAGCCGATCAGCGGGTCTTGCACCAGATCGACCAGCCGGATCACCAGCAGCACGGTTCCGATCACCCCAAGGCCAATGCCCAAATTCACCGCCGCAAAACGCGGCAGGTGAATATAGAGCGGGATACCCGCCGCAGCGAGCATCAGCGCATAGAGGCTGACCCGGGGATACAGCATCACTGCCCCTTCAATTGCCGTGTAAAACTGGCGGACCGAGTGTTGTCGCCAAGAAAAATCGACATGAACGATTTCTTGATGCCGGTGTTGGTTAGTGTGCAGGTTTGTGCACCATTGCGCCAAAACCCAACTTTGTTAGGTCCTTCAGATATGGCCAGATAGCTGTCACCTTTGCTGACTGCCTGAAAACAGGTCTCTAGCTGGGCTTTTGTCGGCGCGGGATTGCCTTGCCTTGCCATCTCATCCAGCGTCGACTCTACAAGAGCCTTTTGTGCGAGGTTTTTTCGATAAGTCAGTTGCAACCCGAAATCCTCGGTCCAATTGAATGCCGCTCCAGCGGGCGTGAATAGCTTGGCGTCATAGACAGGCAGGCCCAAGAACCTAAATGTCGAGCTGCCCAAAAGCTTGGGATCGCTCAGTTCGCTGGACAGAGGCGATGCCACTGCCTCACCTGACGAAAGCAAGGCGAGAGACAGCAGTGCTGCGCGGAAAGTAGGTCTATTCGGCGGCCACATGGATGGCCGGATCTTTTTCAAGAATGCCATTGTCAGCTCCGGTTATGTGCGGGGCGCCGCGCAAGCGGTCGACGACATGCATCGCGCTGGCGATCCCGTCTTCGTGGAACCCGTGCCGGTTATAAGCTCCGGCGTACCAGGTGTGATTTTGTCCCTGCATGTCGCGAATTTGCCCCTGCGCTTTCAGCGCGGCTTTATCGAAAACCGGGTGGGCAAACTCGACTTGGTCATAAATCTTGTCCTCGGCAATTTGCGAAGACGCGTTCAACGATACAAAGAGCGGATCGCTGTCCGGGATGTTCTGCAAGCGGTTCATCCAATAGGTCACGCCGACATCCCCGGCTTGCGAGCGATAGGTCCAGCTGGACCAGCAGGCGCGCCGCTTTGGCATCTGGCTTTCGTCACAATGCAGGATCGCGTGATTGGGCTGATAGCGGATCGCGCCAAGGGCCGCGGCCTCATCCGCCGTGGCATTGTCGCCCAGAATGGCCAGCGACTGGTCCGAGTGGGTCGCAAGGATGATCTCGTCAAACTGATCGGCGTGGCCCTGGCTTGTAACCGTTACGCCGGTCTCATTCCGCTGTACGTTATCTACCGGAGCCGCAAGACGGATGTCGCATCCGCGCGACCGCAGCGCGGCATCTATCCGGCGCACATATTCAATGCTGCCACCTTTTACCGTATACCACTGATGCTGGTTAGCGCGCCCGCTGGCCAGCAGGGCGTGGTTGCGGAAGAACTGCACCAGTGAGCGGGCCGGAAATTGATCCACAAACTCAACCGGCGTGGACCAGATCGCGCCGCACATCGGCATCAGGTAGTTGTGGCGGAACCAATGACCCAGACGCATCTGGTCCACCAGTTCTCCGATGGTTGTGTCATCATCCTTCGCCGCATCCGGGGCCTCTTTACTGAAGCGCAGAATGTCCGAGATCATCTTGTAGTAAGACGGGCGCAGCAGGTTGCGTTTCTGAGCTGTCAGAGTGCGCAGCGTGTTCAACCCGTATTCAATGCGGCCATTATCGATGGTCGCGCCAAAGCTCATCTCGCTTTTCTCGACGGGGACGTTCAGCTCATCAAACAGCTTGGTCAGGTGGGGGTAGGTCCCATAGTTGAAGACGATAAAGCCGGTATCGACCGGTTGGTCTCCGTTCTTACCCGCCATCACCGTTCGGGCATGCCCGCCAAGGCGCGGTTCGGCCTCGTAAACGGTAATATCGTGCTGTTCTGAAAGGTAGTAAGCTGCGGAAAGTCCTGAAATGCCTGCACCTATGACTGCGATTTTCTTGCGCTCGCCTCGCGTTTCGTCGAACATGTGATCCCCTTAAGTGCGACATTTATCTAGGGATACGTAGCAGGTTCTGACGCGGATCAATCAGGTTAGATTATATTTCCCAACGCACTATATTGTGACTTCGTGGCAAAATTCACTCAGCTGGGGATGATCCGACCGGTTGGCTTGGTCGTAAAATATACATGATAGCTGAAGCAGAACCGAAACCGCGCATGGGGCGTTGTTTCATGGTTCGACGTTAGGGCAGGCATGACCGGTTTCGAAGGAAAGACGTATTGGATTGTAGGCGCGAGCGAAGGGCTCGGGCGCGCTTTGGCCCAAGGGCTAAGCGAGCGTGGTGCGCATCTTGTCCTGTCGGCGCGCAATGCGGATCGGCTGGCCGAGATCTGCGCAACCCTTCCCAGTGCGCGCGCGGTGCCTTTTGACGTGACCGACCTTGAGGCCGTGCGCCGTGCCGTGGCTGAAGTCGGAGAGGTCGATGGTCTTGTCTACAACGCCGGAGCCTATGAGCCGATGCGGACCGGTGATTGGGATACCGAGGCGGTCTTGTCGATGACCGACGTGAACTACACCGGTGCCCTTCGGGTGTTGGGTGAAACCGTGCCGGGCTTCGTGAGCGCCGGACGCGGGGATATCACTCTGATCGGCTCTTTGTCCGGCTATCGCGGCTTGCCTGCGGCGGTGGGCTATGCAGCTAGCAAGGCGGCCTTGGTCTCGCTGGCCGAGACCATGCGGTTTGATCTGGCGGGTACTGGCGTGACGGTTCGGATCGTCAATCCTGGCTTTATCAAAACCCGCCTGACCGAGAAGAACAATTTCAAGATGCCCATGCTGATGTCGGCCGAAGACGCGGCAGAGCGTGTGATCAAAGCGATGTCGCGCCGCCGGTTCCGTACTGATTTTCCGGCCCCGTTTTCCTGGGTGATCCGGTTGCTGGACTATCTGCCTGACATCCTGATTTATCGTGGAAAATAGACCCTAATTATAGCGTCTAGCCAAATTGCCCCTGGCAGAACCAGCCTGCGGACATGGTGCCGCCGTGCCCATAAAACAGCCAGAGCCTCTCCCCCTGTTCGGTCACCACAACCCAGTAATCGCGCACACCGCTGCGCCAGTTAGGGTCATCCAGCCACCATTCTGGCGCGATCCGTTCCGGGCCAGTGGCCTGTGCCAATTGCCAATCACGCCCGCGCCAGCGAAAGGCGGAGGGCACATCCGGGGTTTCCGGGGCCATCACCGGCTCGGGCTGCCACATCTGCAGGGGGCGCGGGCGTGGCGGCGCAGGCCAATCTCGCGCTGGTTCGGACCATGCCGCTGCTAACACTTGCGCGGTTTTCTCGGGGATATGCGATGCCGCAGGGTGACGCCGAGTGATGACCTCCAGCCCCACCCGTGCGCCCAGTTTGGCCATAAGGTCTTCGACGGCGGTGTTGCCCTCAAGCCGGTTGCGGGCCACACGGCGGGCCTCGGCATGACCAGCAATGGTGCGGGCGTGGATGGGTTCCGTCTGCACCGCCTCAAGCCGCAGCATGTCAATGCCATAGCCCGCGTCGATCTTTTCGACTTTCATCTCTAACAAAGGGCGAATGCGGTGTTTGTCATGAGTTGGCCGGGCCAGCCCAACCTCGATGACCTCGGCCGCCTGATCGGCACGATGAGCCTCAAGCCGCAGGGTTCGGACGCCGCGCCCCTTTTCTTCCAGCTTGGAACAGAGTGTCGGCAGAACCCGGTCGATGGCGGCCATCACATCCTCGACCAGCCCAATCGGATTGGGCAGAGTCATCCGCACCGCGAAGTGATGCGGCGGGCGGGCCGGAGAGACCGGCTCGGGCGCGCTGCCCATCGCCTGATCCAGCCGCAAAACCAGCCTCCGCCCGAACCTGCGAGTGAGGGAGGCGCGGGGTTGGCCCAGCAGATCCCCGATCCGCCGCAGGCCCAGACGGTTCAGCTGCGCGACCACCTGATCCTCCAGCCGCAGCGCCGCGATGGGCAGCGGGCTGAGCGCGCTGTAGGATTGCCCCGGCGCGGCGATCCGCGCCCCGCCGCCCAAGGTCACCACCTGCGGCGCGGCCCCGCCCTTGGTCCAGTGTCGTCGCTTGCTGGCCCGGGCGCGGGTTGCGCGGGCCTCTTGGCTGATGGCGTCGCCGTTGCGGTCTGATATGGCCTCTTGCCCGGCATAGCGCGCCAGCGCCCAGGCCGCGCCCAATGTGTCGGCAATGCCCATCTGCACGCTCAGACCCATATCGGCGCAGTCGACCTCCAACACGCGCAGCAAGGCCTCTTCCCCGCCAAACAGATGCGCGCAGCCCGAGAGGTCAACGATCAGCCCGTCCGGAGCCTCTTCGGCGACCCAAGGGCTGAACTTGCCTGCCCAGCGGCGCAACGCGGTCAGGAACGCGGCCTCGGCCGGGGCATTGCGGTGCCGCGTGATCAGGGACGCACACATGGCATGTGCATCGCGCACCGGCTGGCCCACCTGCAGCCCGGCGGCCTGAGCTTCGGCGTTCAGAGAGGTGATCACCTGCATGTTCGACTGCTCGGCCACTACAGCCAAAGGCCCGACATGCAGCCCCCGCGCGGCGCGGATCAGCCGTTCAGCCCCCAGACGGGGAAACCAGAGTGAAAGTATTCGGCGTTTTGGCATCGGCAGACATCAAAATGTTCCCATTTTGTTCTTATTCGAGAATCAGCGCCGGAGTCCACGCTTACCCGCAGGTCAGGCGCTGAATGATGCCCGCCCCGTTTACGAAGACATTCAGCCGGTCGATGCGGTAGTCTTGTGTCGCAATGTCATTGGGTCCTAACACCCGCGCGCGCTCGGGCAGGCTGGCCTGAATGGTCGAAACCGGCTGGCCGATGGAATCCGCAAACGGATCGCCTTTGCAGAAGGCCAGATCGACAGGCGCAGCCTCGGACTCAAGGTCTGCTCCTTCCAAGGTCGAGGTTTCGGCGCAGGCGGCCAGAAGGATCAGGATCGGGATAAATCGGTGCATTGGCGTTCCCCAGTATGACAATGTCGTTTCTGCAATATCAAATGTTTAGCCAATCTGCCATGAAAGTGCAGTTGAAAACACCCTGCATTTGACGCAGGGTCGGGTCAAACAAGACTGGGAGACAAGCACCATGCGCACCCGTGCAGCCGTCGCCGTTCAGGCTGGCAAACCTTTGGAAGTGATGGAGGTGAACCTCGAAGGCCCCAAGGCGGGCGAGGTTTTGGTCGAAGTGAAGGCCACCGGCATCTGCCATACCGATGAATTCACCCTATCCGGCGCAGATCCCGAAGGCCTTTTCCCGGCCATTCTGGGCCACGAAGGCGCAGGCGTTGTGGTCGAGGTCGGTCCGGGCGTCACCAGCCTGAAGCCGGGCGACCATGTAATCCCGCTCTACACACCCGAATGTCGGGAGTGTGAATACTGCCTGCATCCAAAGACCAACCTGTGTCAAGCAATCCGTGAGACTCAAGGCAAGGGCCTGATGCCCGATGGCACCTCGCGCTTCTCGACCTTGGATGGCGATCCGATCCTGCACTACATGGGCTGCTCGACCTTCGCCAACCACACTGTCCTGCCTGAGATCGCGCTGGCCAAAGTGCGTGAGGACGCACCTTTCGACAAGATCTGCTACATCGGCTGTGGCGTTACCACCGGCATCGGCGCTGTGATCAATACCGCCAAGGTGGAAATCGGCAGCCGCGCCATCGTGTTCGGTCTGGGTGGTATCGGCCTGAACGTGATCCAGGGCCTGCGCCTTGCCGGAGCCGACCAGATCGTCGGTGTCGACCTGAACCCATCAAAGGTCGAAATGGCCACCAAGTTCGGGATGACCGATTTCGTTAACCCGAAAGAGGTCGAAGGCGATCTGGTGCCCTATCTGGTCAACCTGACCAAAGGCGGAGCAGACTATACGTTCGACGCGACTGGCAACGTCGGCGTGATGCGCGACGCACTGGAATCAGCGCATAAGGGCTGGGGTGAGTCGATCATCATCGGCGTGGCACCTGCGGGGGCTGAGATCTCGACCCGTCCGTTCCAGCTGGTCACGGGCCGTTCCTGGCGCGGCACCGCCTTTGGCGGCGCGCGGGGCCGGACCGATGTGCCGAAGATCGTCGATTGGTACATGGAAGGCAAAATCGAGATCGACCCGATGATCACCCATACCATGGGTCTGGACGACATCAACCATGGGTTCGACCTGATGCACAAAGGCGAGAGCATCCGCTCGGTGGTTGTCTACTAAGGCTCTAAACCAGTTGAATTCGCCAAAGCGGCGCGCTGTCTGGCGCGCCGTTTTTCATTCGCCGGGTCGCGATGCGCCCGTATCTGACCTTGGTGATCGCACGCGCAGAACCGGCGTGTTAGCCGAGGTGGTGTTCGACCGGCTTTCGCGCCAAACGACGAAGATGCCCGAGGCGATGATGACGCTTGCGCCGACCGCGACCCAGCCGTCCGGGTGTTCGCCAAAGAAGATCATGCCGAACAAGGTGGCCCAGATGATCTGGCTGTACTGGCTGGGGGCCACAACGCCCGCTGGCGCGGCACGATAGGCCAGGATGATCAGATGTTGCGCGATCACCGAGAACACGCCGACCAGCGCCATCATCGCCAGATGTAGGAGCGATGGCGGTTGATAGACTGCCGGTTGCATCAAGCTCATGACCACGATGGCCAGCAGCATCGGGTAGAGGATCAGCACGGCCGAGCGTTCCTCATTCCCGATCTTGCGCACCAAGACAGAGCCTAACGCGCTGCAAAACGCGGCTGTCAGGGCGGCCATGTGGCCAAGGGTGATATCCGTTGCGCCAGGGCGCAGGACGATCAGAACGCCGATCAAGCCGACGCCGACCGCGGCCCAACGCTGGACACGCACGACTTCTCCTAGAATCGGAATCGACAGGACTGTGACGAACAGGGGGAAGGCAAACAGCAGCGAATAGACCTCGGCCAGAGGCAGGACCGAAAAGGCATAGAAAGCGCAGACCATGGATGTGACCATCAGCGCCGACCGGAGCAGGACCAGCCATGGGTGGTGTGGCAGGAAATTCCCGGTCGTGCGGTCTGTCAGGATCGTCACCGCCATAGGCACAAAGGAAAACAGCGTGGCGAAGAAGATGATCTGCATCACCGAGTAGGTCCCGCCCAGCACTTTGATCAGCGCGTCATGGCTGGCAAAAACCGCGAATCCCAGAAACGCGAAACCAAGTCCCCGGAGGGTGGTGTTTTGAGTGCTCATGATCTGGCCTCAGGTGATGTCGGTGTGGTGGCTTTAAGCCGGCGCAGCCAAATGGGCTGTCTTTTCCCTGAGTAGACGCATTTTCCCGGACCGCATAGCCCCTATTTTACCGCTAACACAGCAAGGCCGTCATGTTGTGAGATCAACGCAGGATCGGCGGCGCGTCCTTGGGCTGTCGGGCGGATTGCACGCCCGCCTTCATCCCCACACCGATCCGTCGGGCCAGCGCGACCCAGGGGGTGGCTGTTTTCTGAGGTAGGGTTTGGGTGGCGACCTCCTCGAACAGGTCCAGCCAATGAGCGAACATCTCGGGCTGCACGTCGGGTCTTTCGCTATGTACACGTTGCGGATTGCCGTTGTAGCTGCGCTCATAAAGGATGGCGTTGCGCCAGAAGGCGGCGATCTTGTCCTCATGCGCGGGCCAGTCATGGACGTGCTTGTTGAACACCGGCCCCAGAACAGCATCCTCGCGCACGCGGGCATAGAAGGCACGGACCTGCGCGTTGATCTGGTCCGGCGTCGCAGGAAAGCGCGGGGGCAAGGTGGGTCTGGTCATGGTGGTCTCGGGTTTCGACTCTAGCCCGGGACATATCCGGGGTGCAGGTCAGGCAACAGGTGTGGTTTTGTCGCGCGGCTCGGGCGTCAGCAGGTGCCGGATCAGGGCCACCGGGTGCGCCTTCAGGCTGAGGCGTGTGGCGACGTAATCCTCAACCACCTGTTCGCCCAATGTCATCTGCGGCAGGTAGGCTTCGGGTTCATCCAGCGTCTCGCCCTCCAGATCCTGTGAAAACAGCGGCAGAGGCTTCGCGGTCGCAATCGCCTTGGCCTGCCACAGAGCCTCGCGCCGGGTCAGATCGCAGGCGGCGAAAGCATCGGCCTCTGCCAGACGTTCGATTACCGACGGGCCCAGCCCCGCGCGGCGCCAGACGTCATCCACTTGGGTGTAGCCGTTGCCCCGTGCGGCGGTCAGCCAACTGGCGTCCTCCTCGCTGAGGCCCTTGATCTGGCGGAACCCCAGCCGCAGGGCCAGCCCACCATGGCCGTCAGGTTCCATCACATTGTCCCAGAAACTGGCATTGATGCAGACCGGGCGCACCTGAACGCCGTGTTCGCGGGCATCCCGCACGATCTGGGCAGGGGCATAGAAGCCCATCGGTTGCGAGTTCAGCAGCGCGCAGGCGAAAATCCCCGGATGGTGGCATTTGATCCAGGCCGAGGCATAGACCAGCAACGCAAAACTGGCCGCGTGGCTTTCGGGAAAGCCATAAGACCCGAACCCTTCGATCTGTGAAAAACAGCGTTCCGCGAAATCCTGCTCGTACCCGTTGCGCTTCATCCCGCGTAAGAACAGCGCGCGGAACTCGCTGACATTGCCATGTTTCTTGAAGGTCGCCAGTGAGCGTCGCAGCCGGTCCGCCTGTTCTGGGGTGAACCCCGCGCCGACAATGGCGATCTGCATCGCCTGCTCCTGAAACAGCGGCACGCCCAGTGTTTTGCCCAGCACATCCCCCAATGCGTCCGAGGGGAAGCTGACCTCCTCCTCGCCATTTCGCCGCCGAATATAAGGATGCACCATGTCGCCCTGAATCGGGCCGGGGCGGATGATGGCGACCTCGATCACCAGATCGTAGAAATTGCGCGGCCGCATCCGGGGAAGGAAGTTCATCTGCGCCCGGCTTTCCACCTGAAACACCCCAATAGAGTCTGCTTTGCACAGCATATCGTAGACCTCGGGGTCCTCGGGCGGCAGGGTGGCGAGGGTATAGCCGGTCTGGTGATGCTGCCCGATTAGGTCGAACGCCTTGCGGATACAGGTGAGCATCCCGAGGCTGAGGACATCGACTTTCAGGATACCCAAGGAGTCGATATCGTCCTTGTCCCAGCAGATGACCGTGCGCCCCTCCATCGTGGCGTTCTCGATTGGGACAAGTTCGTCCAGCCGCCCCTCGGTGATGATGAAGCCACCCACGTGTTGTGACAGATGGCGGGGGAAGCCGTCGATCTCATAGACCAACATTAGAGTCTGTTTTAGCCGTCGATCTTCAGGGTCGAGACCGATTTCGCGCATCCGATGCGCCTCAAGCCCTTTGGTCGAGAAAAAGCCCCAGAGCTGTGAGGACAGGGCCGAGATCGTGTCCTCGGTCAGACCCATGGCGCGGCCGACCTCACGAATGGCACGCTTGCCGCGATAGTGAACGACCGTGGCGCAGAGGCCCGCGCGTTCGCGGCCATAGCGGTCATAGATATGCTGGATCACCTCCTCGCGGCGCTCGTGTTCGAAATCGACGTCGATATCGGGCGGCTCGTCGCGGGCCTCGGAGACGAAGCGCTCAAAGACCATCGTGCCCATCTCGGGGCTGACCTCGGTGATGCCGAGGCAGAAGCAGACCACCGAATTGGCCGCTGAGCCGCGCCCCTGACACAGGATATCGCGCGAGCGGGCGAAGTGGACGATATCGCGGACGGTGAGGAAATAGGGTTCATATTTCAGCTTGCCGATCAGCCTCAGCTCATGGGCCAGCATCTTTTTGGCCTTCTCGGATGCGCCTGCCGGATAGCGCCATTTCAACCCCTCATGCGCCAGGCGGTGCAGGCGTTGGGTCGGGGTTTCCTGTTCGCTAACTTCGTTGGGGTATTCATAACGCAGCTCATCCAGCGAGAAGGTGAGCTGCTCGCTGAGGTCATGGGCGCGGGTGACGGCCCCCTCGTGACCTTTGAAGATCCGCAACATCTCTCCCTCGGAGCGCAACCGCTGTTCGCCATTGGCCAGCGCGTCGCGGCCCAGCTCATCCACCTTGCGGCGTAGGCGGATGGCGGTCAGCACATCGGCCAACTTGCGACGCGCGCCGTGGTGGATCATCGGCGCGGCACTGGCGAGGGTGGGGATATCGAGTTGCTTTGATTCAGTCTCTAACAAAGAGAAATGTGTACTATCTGCGCCATCATACCGAGGGTGCATCAGCAGATGCATCCGCCCACCAAAGCGGCGCGTCAGCTGTTGCGCCTGTGTCCGCCACGCGCTCGCGCCGCCCTTTGACCGGTCTGCTTGTGGCCAGAGCAGCAGGTGGAGGCCGTCGGAAAACTCCAGCAGGTCAGACAGGTGCAAGATGCAATCGCCTTTTTCCGCACGCAGGCGACCTTTGGACAGGATGCGGCACAGGTTTCCCCAGCCTTGCCGGTTCAGGGGCAGAGCGGTGACGGTTGGCGCGTCGGTGAAGATCAGCCGCGCTGCCGGGATCAGGCGCGGCACCGCGTGGATCGGGTACGAGGGTGGTTTGGGGATGTGATCGGGGCAGGGCGGGCCTAGGCGCGTGTTCTGCGCCTCCCACTCCAGCCGTTCGCGCACCTTACGGGCGATCTCGCGGGCTTGGGTGTGGGCACGGACGATCCCGGCGACCGAGTTGTCGTCGGCAATCGCGATGGCGGGCAGGCCCAGGGTCACGGCACGCTCCATATACTCCTCGGGGTGAGATGCCCCGGTGAGGAAGGTGAAGTTTGACGTGATCGACAGCTCGGCATACATGGCGAGTCACTATTATATTCACGTTTTGTTCTTTTTCGAGTCCTTTGCGCAGGAACCGGGTCGCTTGCGGCTGATCAGGAGGGCATGGTTTGGGAAAAAAGGAGACCCGAAATGTTCAAGATCACCGCACTTCCCACTGACGAAGTTCGCGCCCTGCAGGCGGGCGGGCCAGATGCCTACGGCGCCACGCCAGAGCGGGCTGTTTCCACCGGCGCAGGCAATCCCTGTCGCCATTGCTTGCAGAACATCCCAGAGGGGCAGGACATGCTGATTTTGGCGCATAGACCCTTTTTAGAGCCACATCCTTATGCAGAAACCGGACCGATCTTCCTGTGTGCCAAACCATGCAACCGCTACGAAGGCGATGAATTGCCTGAGATACTGAAGTCTTCCCCCGACTACCTGATCAAGGGCTATGGTGAGGATGATCGGATCGTCTACGGCACGGGTGCCATCACGCCAACGGACCAGATGGGCGCCAAAATCGCTGATATCTTTGCTCGATCGGACATCGCTTATATTCACGTCCGATCAGCGCGGAACAATTGCTATCAGGCGCGGATCGACCGGGCCTAGAGCTTGACCCGGTGCATGCCCCGGCGCGGCTGATCCTGATCATCGGCCGGGGTGTCATCCGCGCGCGAAGAGGTCAGCGCAAGGAACACATCTTCGAGGTCTGCTTCTTCAGTTCGGACGTCGCGGATGCGGATATTGGCGGCACGAACCGACTCCAGAACCTGTTCGGCGCTGGTCTGGGCGCTGCGATACTGCAGCACAAGGCTGCCATCGTCGCGCAGAGTGGCCTCGACACCATCCGTCATGGGCAAATCGGTGACGGGGCTGTCAGGTGCGATCACCATCGTCCGGCTGTCCATGCGACCCAGTAGGTTGGCCGTGCTGTCCTGGGTGATCTTTTCACCGTGATTGATGATGGCGATCTCGTCGCACATCTCTTGCGCTTCTTCCAGGTAATGCGTGGTGAGGATGATGGTCATGCCTTGCTCGTTCAGCTTGCGCACATTGGCCCAGAGCATCTGGCGAAGCTCGATATCCACGCCTGCCGTCGGCTCGTCCAGCACAAGGATCTTGGGGTGATGCACCAGCGCCTTGGCCAGCAGCAGCCGACGCCGCATCCCGCCGGACAGTGTGCGGGCATAGGCCTCGGCCTTGTCGCTTAGGCCCACCAGTTCCAGAATCTCATCACTACGGCGTTCGGCCTTGGGCACACCATAGAGACCAGCCTGAACCTCCAACGCGCCTCGAGGGGTGAAAAAGGGGTCGAGGTTCAACTCTTGCGGCATGACACCGATGGCTGCGCGGGACGAGCGTGGGTTCTTGTCCTGATCATATCCCCAGATCGAAACATGGCCCGAGGATTTCACCACCAACCCGGCAAGGATGTTGATCAGGGTCGACTTCCCCGCCCCGTTGGGGCCCAGCAAGCCAAAAACCGACCCGCGTGGCACGGTCAGGTCAACGCCCTTCAAAGCGTGTTTCTCGGGCTGGCCTTTGCCGCTGCGATAGGTCTTGCGCAGCCCTTCGATCCTGATTGCCGCATCGCTCATGTGGCTCTTGCCCCCGGTTTACTCATCGCTCATAAACGCACCTAATGCATGCCCGCGAGGCCGACAACCAGTGAAGGATCGCCAGCCGTGACAATCGAAGCGCCGGAAACGAAGATCGTGGAAACTTCTCGTGTTGCCTGTGATGGCGGCGAAGGCGCGTTGGGACACCCGAGGGTGTGGCTGCAGATTCCAGAGGACACGGGCTGGGTCGAATGTCCTTATTGTGATTGTAAATATGTGCTGGCGGATGGACATTCACAAAACTGACGCATAACTGTTACATCAACGGCGGCCGTGGTTGATTTGGCTTTTCATGGCCGGTACAGCCATTTGTCTACGGTATGAAACGGAACCCAAATGCTCTTTCCAGCGCGGCCTTTACAGCTGTCAGAACAGGATCTTTTGGCACGTGGTGGTCAAAGAAACGTATATGCGTGCCCAGGTCGGCCAGAGCTGCTGATCAAAATCACCAGACCGCGTAAACGCCCTATTCGGTCGTACACCAAGCGGCTGATCCAGCAGGTGTTTCCCGATGCAAAATATCGTAACGCCCTCAAAGAGATGGAATGCGAGTTGAAGGCGGCCTTGAAAAGCGGCTCTGACATAGCGAAACTACCTGTCGCGCGCGCATTCGGAATTGTTCAGACTGATGTCGGCCCGGGCATTATTGTAGAGCGGATTCAGTCTGAGGATGGGCAACTTGCTCCGCAGCTGTCATCGGTGTGCAAACAGGGCCAGTTGACGGACGACGTTCTGAGCGAACTCAACAGTTTTGTGCATCGGTTGTTTCAGCTTCAGATCGTAGGGCGCGACATCCACCCGGAAAACATTGTCTACGGGCTGCGCAATCAAACCAGAATATTTGTTCTAATTGACGGGTACGGAGAGCGCAATCTGGTTCCTTTGCGCACGCTGAGCCGTCGTTTGAACAACCGTTCGCTTAGCAAGCAGATGCAGTATATCGCTGATCGCACGGGGCTGCACTGGGACAAGTCGCAGCGGGTCTTCCGCACTACATGACAGCCCCGATAAATGGGGCGCTGCAGCGGGTGCGGTCTTTTCCATGATTATCATGGCACAAAACGATCCCTAAGAGCTCCTTACCCGCCCTCTGCCCAAATCTTGCCGCGATTGTGGTGGTACTAAGGTGGTGCAGTCAGCATAGGTGAGTGTGATGGCGGACATTTCTGCTACGGATACTGCCCGTCCGGTTTTCGGATGGATCGGGTTTTGTACGGCGTCGGTTGCGTTGTTTGCGGCGCTACTGGTGTTTTGGGCCGGACCGTTTGCGCCGCAGCAGTCCACCGGCGTGTCACTGGGGGAGCTGGCGGCCGAGCTTGGAAAATCCACCCTGCGTGCCGCTGCAGGTCTCGAGCAGCCCGAACCCGTCGCCCAAACCCGTGATCTGGACGATTTCCTGCAAATCGGTGTCGCCATGCTGGGCGGATTAGCCATTGTCGTCTCTGTTATTGGCATCTTGCGTCATGAACGGATGCGGCCTGCCATCGCCGGAGTGAGTATTGGCGTCGGCGCTATCCTGTTTCAGTTCTTCGCGATGACGTTTTTTGCTTTCCTAGGCGTGCTGGTCATCATGGCGCTGCTTCACAGTTTCTCGGATGTGTTTGGCGGCCTCTTTGGCGGTTAACTGACGTTCCTCACTGGTCAGTCGCGCGGCCCTGTGGCAGAACCGTCCCTGACCGACAGGGAGCACGCGCATGAGCAATTTCGGAAAAGGATGTCACCTGCATCTGATCGACGGATCGGCCTTTATTTTTCGGGCCTATCACGCGCTGCCTCCGCTGACGCGCAAGTCGGATGGTTTACCAATTGGCGCTGTGTCGGGCTTCTGCAACATGCTGCAGAAATATGCCGAAGGAAATGCCGGCCCCGATGCGCCGACCCATGTTGCGGTGATTTTCGACAAGGGCTCGCATACGTTCCGCAACGATCTCTATGACCTCTACAAAGCCAACCGCGAGGCGATGCCCGAGGATTTGCGGCCGCAGATGCCGCTGACCCGTGAGGCGACGAAGGCCTTCAACATCGCCTGCAAAGAGCTTGAGGGCTATGAGGCCGACGACATCATTGCCACGCTTGCCGTGCAGGCGCGCGAGGCTGGTGGGCGCGTGACCATCGTCAGCTCGGACAAGGACCTGATGCAGTTGGTCGGCGGCGGCGTTGAGATGCTGGACGCCATGAAGAACAAACGCATCGACACGGATGGCGTGTTCGAGAAATTTGGCGTCGGGCCAGATCGCGTGGTTGATGTGCAGGCGCTGGCCGGGGATAGCGTTGACAACGTGCCGGGGGCCCCTGGGATCGGCGTCAAGACGGCGGCCCTTTTGATCAACGAATATGGTGATCTGGAAACACTGCTGGACCGCGCGGAAGAGATCAAACAGCCCAAGCGCCGCCAGACGCTGATCGAAAAGCGTGATCAGATCGAGCTATCGAAGAAGTTGGTACAGCTGGATGAGAACACGCCGCTGGATTTCACCCTCGACGACCTAGAAGTACAGGACCCCGATCCCGATACCTTGCTGGGCTTTCTGGCGGAAATGGAGTTCCGCACCCTCACCAAACGGATTGCCGACAAACTAGGGGCCGAGGCCCCGGTTATCGCCGATGCGCCCGCGCCAATCGCGGAAGAGATTGTTGCTGAGGCGATCCCGTTTGACGCGTCGAAATACGAATGCGTTCGGGACGCAGGCGCTTTGCAGAAGTGGATTGATCAGGCCTATGAACGCGGCTGGGTTGCCGTAGACACCGAGACAACCGGGCTGAACGAAATGATCGCCGATCTAGTCGGCATTTCGCTTTGTATCGAAGCAGGGGAGGCCTGCTATATCCCGCTGACCCATAGAGATGGTTCAGCGGATGATCTATTCGGCTCGGATGCGCTGGCCAAGGGGCAGATGCCGCTGGATGAGGCTCTAAAACTGCTGAAACCGCTGTTCGAAGACCTCTCGATCCTCAAGATCGGGCAGAACATGAAGTACGATGCCAAGATCTTTGCGCGCTACGGAATCGAGGTGGCTCCGATCGATGACACGATGCTGATGTCCTACGCCATGCATGGCGGTGAGCATGGGCATGGGATGGATACATTGTCCGAGCGCTATCTGAGCCACACGCCGATCCCGATCAAACCGTTGCTGGGGTCGGGCAAATCGGCGATCACCTTCGACAAGGTCGCGATTGATGAGGCCACGGCCTATGCAGCCGAGGATGCGGATATCACGCTGCGCCTGTGGCAGTTGTTCAAGCCGCAACTGCATCAGGTTCAGGTGACGACGGTTTATGAAACGCTCGAACGCCCGCTGGTGCCGGTTCTCAAAGAAATGGAGATGCACGGCATCAAGGTCGACCGCGATGTCCTCAGCCGGATGTCGAATGCCTTTGCGCAGAAAATGGCCGGTTTAGAGGCTGAAATTCACGAATTGGCCGGTGAGAACTTCAATGTCGGCTCCCCCGCGCAGTTGGGTGAAATTTTGTTCGACAAGATGGGCCTCGACGGTGGCAAGAAGGGGAAAACCGGGAAGTACTCGACCGGGGCCGATATTCTAGAGGACCTCGCGACCGAGCATGAATTGCCGCGCCGGGTGCTGGACTGGCGACAGCTGTCGAAGTTGAAGTCGACCTACACGGATGCGCTGCAGACCCATATCAATCCGGACACGGGCCGCGTGCATACGTCTTATTCGATCACCGGGGCGAACACGGGCCGCTTAGCCTCGACCGATCCGAACCTGCAGAACATTCCCGTCCGGACCGAGGAAGGCCGTCGCATTCGTGAGGCGTTCATCGCTGAGCCGGGCAATGTGATGGTGAGCCTCGACTACAGCCAGATCGAGTTGCGTATTCTGGCGCATATCGCTGAGATACCGGCCTTGAAACAGGCCTTTGCAGACGGGCTGGACATCCACGCTATGACGGCGTCCGAGATGTTTGATGTACCGTTGGATGAGATGACGCCGGATATCCGCCGTCAGGCCAAGGCGATCAACTTTGGTGTGATCTATGGCATCTCGGGCTTTGGCCTAGCGCGCAATCTGCGCATTCCGCGGGCCGAGGCGCAAGGGTTTATCGACCGCTATTTCGAGCGTTTCCCGGGTATTAGAGCCTATATGGACGACACGGTCGCCTTCGCCAAAGAGAATGGCTATGTGCAGACCTTGTTCGGACGAAAAATCCATACGCCTGAGATCAACGCCAAGGGGCCTCATGCCGGGTTCTCGCGCCGGGCGGCGATCAATGCTCCGATTCAGGGGACGGCGGCAGATGTGATCCGGCGCGCGATGGTGCGGATGCCTGAGGCGATCAAGGGGTTGCCGGCGAAAATGCTGCTGCAGGTCCACGACGAATTGCTGTTCGAAGTCGCCGAAGATGCGGTGGATGAGGTGATCGGCGTTGCGCGGGATGTGATGGAGGGCGCCTCGGACCCTGCCGTGAAGCTAGATGTGAAACTGGTTGTGGATGCCGGTCAGGGGGCGAACTGGGCCGAAGCGCATTAAAAGGCGCTGCTCATCAGGCCCGGCGGACCCTCTTCGCTGCGGGTCAGTCCTGCGGCCTGACCATGCGGTTGACGAACCGTTGCACACTGGGGCCAAACAGAAGGATTACGGTAAAGGCGATGGGCCAACAAAAGGCCCATGAGGCCATCCAATCGCTGAGGGTGGACGGGCCAAAGCCGATGGCTTTGACTGTTGCGATCCCGGTGACGATGCAGGACATTAGCCCCGACATGATCAGGCTGAACACGGCGCGGGCATAGCGGGCAGGGATCATGAGGCGGTTCCTTGATATCTACAGTACGACGGACGGTGTTAATTGCGGATCAGAGATCTGCATTGGCAAGAACTGCCTTATGCATCCAATCCAGGGATGAGCTCGTCAAAGCTGTTGAGGGAGTGTATTCTGCACTGACCCATCCTTCATAGCCAGAGACCTCCATCGCCTTGAACAGAGTCTGAAAATCCAGATCTCCGCTACCCGGTTCGGACCTGTGGGGTGCTGCGCCGATCTGGGCGTGGATGACGCGATTGTGAAAGCGATCCCAAATCTCCAACGGATCCGAGTGGATCATCTCTGAGTGAAAGCTGTCATATTGGAGGCCCAGATTGGGACGATCTACGCGGTCCAAAACCTCCGCGGCCAAATCGTAGTCGTTGAGGAAATAGCCGGGTTGGGACACGGGGTTCAAAGGTTCGATGGTAAAGGTTTGACCGGGGGCTGTATCGGCGGCCCATTGCAGGTTGCGAACAAAGCAATCCAGCGCCTCAGGCCCCGATGCATAGCCGGACATGATGTGGATCAGGCCGGGTTTGAGCACATCGGCATAGCGCAAGACGCGGCGGATATCGGATTGGAACCGCGCCTCACCGCCGGGAACGGCGGCATAGCCCGGCTCACCCCCGGTGTAGTTCGGGGGAGGCGCGTTGATCAGCACAAGCTCCAGCCCGTTGGCCAGAAGGGCACGGCTGGTCTCTTTCGCGGCCAACTCATAGGGGAACAGAATTTCAACGGCCTTGAAGCCCGCCTCGGCCGCGGCCTGGAACCGCTCCAGATACGGGAGTTCGGCAAAGAGCAGAGAAATATTGGCGGCGAATTTGGGCATGAGAGGCCTTTGGGTCGGTGATCCGCCCAAGCTTAGTCTCCACCGATTTTCGAGGAAAGGGATTGAAAACGACAGATTGTCGAAAATCGACAAGAAGGCAGGCCCAAGTCCAGAGATGTTTGGGCTAACACGGCGAATCATTTTTCTGCGCCGTTCCAACAGAAGGTCCGATCCCATGGCGATGAGCCCTGATCCTGTGCGCGGGAACACTCTTCCTATGTCCACTGGCCGCAGCTCGGCCTTGTCTGGAAACGGTTTGGCTGTGGCCTCCATGCTGACCTGGGCGGCGGGGTTTCCCGCGGCCGAAGTGTTGTTGCAGACCTGGCCTCCAGTCGCGCTTTTCGTGGCGCGGCTGGCGCTTGCCGTGGCGGTCATGGTGCCTTTGTGGTTTGTGATCGACGGGCCAAGCCGGGTTTTGCGCGCCCGGTGGGGTCATGCGATGCTTGTTGGAGGGACGCTCGGGGCCGGGATGTTCCTGATTATCGTGGCGCAGAAGCTGACAGATCCGGTGACGGTTGCCATCATTGCCTCCTGCGCGCCATTGTTTGCGACACTGATCGAACTGGCAACCGGGGCGCGGCGGTTGCGCTGGAATTTCGCGCTGGGCGTCTTGGTGTCGATCATTGGCGGTATGATCGCGACCAGTGCAGTGGCGCCCGCGCAATTGGGTTTGGGCGCGATCTGCGCCATCGCGTCCACCGGGTTGTTCTGCTGGGCGACCATGGCAACAGCGAGGGATTTCCCCGAGCTGAGTCAAACCGGGCGCAGCACCATCACCTTCTTCGGCGGCTTGGTTGTCGCTTTGCTGCTGTTCTTCGGGGCACGCCAAGTGGGTATGGATGTCATGCCAACGGCGCAGATTGATGTTCAACAGATCGGAATGCTTGGGATCTATGCCCTGGTGTCTATGGGCCTCAGCCAGGTTCTGTTTGTCGGATCCGTTGGGAAACTGGGCGTTGCTTTGGCTTCGTTCCACATCAATATCGCACCGTTCTACGTGATGCTGATCATGCTGGTGCTGGGGGAAGAGTGGAACTGGACCCGCGCTTTGGGCGCAGGTGTCGTTGCGGTGGCCGTCGTGCTCGCGCAGGATCGCAAAGTTGCAAAGCCGGCCTAGTCCGGCAGGTCTTCTGACTTGATCAACTGGAAGAAACGCTGTTCGGACCAAACTCCGAACCAGCCCTCGTGATGGGTACCCATCTCGACCAGCCGGTAAAAGCTCTTGCGGTCAATCCGGGCTTCAAGGCCATCACGGATCAGTATGTATGGAGAGGGTTCCTGGGTCTGCGGGTCCATGACAACGCGGATAGGATGATCTGGTCCGGCCACCGCGACATCGCCAACTTTGGTGGTGAAAGTCAGAGCCTGCGCCTGCCCCTCGCCCAAGGCATCGACGTCCACCGCGATGAACGGCGCATCCTCGACGGTGATTCCCACCTTCTCGACCGGGGTCACCAGATAGTATTTCCCGTCTTCCAGCTTAAGAATTGAGGAAAAAAGCTTCACAAGCTCGAAACGGGTGATGGGCGAGCCTAAATAACTCCAAGTGCCATCTTTGGCGATCCGGATGTCCAGATCACCGCAAAAAGGGGGATTCCAGAGGTGAACGGGGGGTAAACCCTTGGTTTTGGTCGCTTTGATCGAGGCCGCAAGACCGTCAGGGGAAGGTTTCACAGGTTTTTGTCCGCTCATTGCTTTTGCCATTTCCTCTCAGCGCGATAGACTTCATCTATAATAGTCCACGGAAGGGAAAGTCATGTCCGAACCTGCCGACCTCGTGTCCGAGATCGAAGCGTTGGAAAACAAGCTGCAAGAGGCAAAATCCTCGATCACTCGCCGCTTCATCGGGCAGGAGAGGGTCGTGGACCTGACCCTGACGGCGCTGCTGTGCGGGGGGCATGCCCTGCTGATCGGTTTGCCGGGTCTGGGAAAAACCCGACTGGTTGAAACGCTGTCGACCGTGATGGGCCTGCATGGCAACCGTATTCAATTTACGCCCGACCTGATGCCGGCCGATATTCTGGGATCCGAGGTTCTGGATACAGCCGATGACGGCACCCGCCATTTCCGGTTTATTTCGGGGCCGATCTTTTGTGAGCTGCTGATGGCGGATGAGATCAACCGCGCCAGCCCTCGGACGCAGTCGGCGTTGTTGCAGGCGATGCAGGAGCGCACGGTGACTGTAGCGGGCGAAGACCGCGTGCTGGGTACACCGTTCCACGTGTTGGCAACACAGAACCCGATTGAGCAAGAGGGCACCTATCCGCTCCCCGAAGCTCAGCTGGACCGTTTCCTTGTGCAGATCGACGTAGAGTACCCCGATCGTCAGACCGAGCGGGATATCCTTCTGGCCACCACCGGTGTGGCCGAGGACGAGGCGCATCAGATCTTCAGCAAGGAAGATCTGTTGGCCGCTCAGGTCCTGTTGCGCCGGATGCCTGTGGGGGATTCGGTTGTGGAACTGATCCTCGATCTGGTCCGCGCCTTCCGCCCCGACGAGGCGGGCGTCTCGGATCGCGTCGCTGAAACCGTTGCTTGGGGTCCCGGTCCGCGTGCGGCGCAGGCGCTGATGATGACCGTGCGGGCGCGGGCGATGCTGCAGGGGCGCCTGGCCCCGAATGCCGAGGACGTTCTGGATATGGCGCGCCCGGTTCTCAGCCACCGGATGGCGTTGAACTTCGCGGCACGCGCGCGGGGCGACAGCCTTGCCGACCTGATCGATGGCACAGCGGCAGGCCTGATCCGCACTGAGGCTGCCGCGTGAATGCTGCGCTGACCCTTCGCCAACGTTCCGAGGCTGAGGCGTCCCGGCTGCCGCCTCTATTGGCGCGCGCCGAACATCTGGCAGGCACTGTTCTGTTGGGTGACCATGGCCGACGTCGATCCGGCATGGGGGATGACTTCTGGCAATATCGGCCCGCTCAGATCGGAGACAGCCGCCGGATGATCGACCATCGCCGCTCGGCTCGCGGGGATCAGCAATTCGTGCGCGAGCGCGAGTGGCAGATCGCGCAGTCGGTCATGCTGTGGGTCGATCAGGGGGCCTCGATGCGTTTTGCGTCGGACAAGGCGCTGCCCTCCAAGGTGGATCGCGCCAGGCTGTTGGGTCTGGCGACTGCGATCCTTCTGGTGCGCGGGGGCGAGCGCGTTGGCTTGACGGGTACAACCCTGCCGCCCCGACGCGGGAACGCACAGATCATTCGTTTGGCCGAGGCCTGGTCAGAGGACTCGGAGGTCGACTACGCGCCACCCGAACACCGGGCCATGATCCCGCACGCCCGTGCTGTGTTCATCTCGGACTTTCTTGGCCCAATGGATGAGGTCGAACTGGCCCTGACCAAAGCAGCAGATCGCGGCGTTCGGGGCGTTTTGTTGCAAGTCCTCGATCCGGGGGAAGAGACGTTTCCCTTCGCGGGCCGCACCATTTTTGAAAGCGTCGGCGGCACCATTCGGCATGAAACCCTGAAGGCCGGAGAGCTGCGCGACCGGTATCTGGATCGCCTTGCCGAGCGCAAGGATGCGCTGACGCATCTGTGCCGCGCGACCGGCTGGCAATTGGGTCTGCACCACACCGGAGAAAGCGCGCAATCGGCTCTATTATGGCTCTATCGTGCGCTGGACGGGGGTGTTCAATGACCGTTTTGGCGGGCATCGGCTTCACGGCGCCGTGGGTGTTGTTGGGGCTACTGACCCTTCCGATCCTGTGGCTGATCCTTCGCGCGGTCCCACCCGCGCCGATCCGTCGGATGTTCCCTGCGGTCACACTGTTGCTCGGCCTCAAAGACGATGAGAGCGTATCGGACCGGACACCCTGGTGGTTGCTTTTGCTGCGTATGCTGGCGGCGGCGGCGATCATCATCGGTTTGGCCGGTCCCGTGTTGAACCCGTCGCGCGATCAGACGGGCACTGGCCCCCTGATGCTGGTACTGGATGCAAGCTGGGCCGGGGCGACGCGCTGGTCGTCGACGTTGGACCAGATCGACGCGCAATTGACCGAAGCCGGACGCGCGGGCCGCCCAGTCTCGATCCTGCGCCTGACCGAGCCGGAGCCGCCCGTGTTCCAGGCGGCCGAGGCGTGGCGCAACCGTTTGCCGGGCCTTGTTCCGAACCCGTGGCAACCGACCGAGGATCAGGTTGATCAGGTCATCGCCGCACTGGATCAGGTCGAAGGTGGGTTTGATACGCATTGGTTCAGCGACCGCTTGGGCTATGAAAAACACCCAGAGTTAGTGTCTGAACTGCAGTCCCGAGGGCAAGTCACCGTCTACCGCTCGAACGCGGCGGCGCTGGCGCTTTTGCCTGCCGTTTATCAGGACGGCGTCATTCAATTGACCGCATTACGGGCCGAACCGGGCCCGGAGGAGAGCGTGACCGTTCTGGCGCAAGGCCGCGACCCTGCGGGCACGGCGCGGGTATTGCAATCGGCCGAGATGACGTTCGCAGCTGGCGAGACCCAGGCCCAGATTGACCTCGCCCTGCCGTCGGAGCTGCGTGCCCGGATCACACGGTTTGAGCTGCAGGGCCAGCGCTCGGCCGGGGCGGTGACACTGACCGATGACAGCCTGCGACGCCGCGAAGTTGCGCTGATTGCAGGAACCCTCAACCGCGAAGGGTTGGAGCTGTTGTCGCCGCTGCACTACCTGACGCAGGTTCTGATCCCGACCGCCGATTTTGTTGAGGGCGGCCTGCCCGAGGTTCTGCCAGCCAATCCCGATGTGATTGTTCTGTCGGACGTCGCCCAGATCTCGGGTCCGGAAGAGGTTGGCCTGATCGAATGGGTCGAACAGGGCGGCCTTCTGCTGCGATTTGCAGGGCCCCGCATGGCGGCGAGCGATCTGGGGCGCGATGAAGAGGATACGCTGCTGCCCGTTCGCCTGCGCAGCGGCGGGCGCACCGTTGGCGGCGCGATGAGCTGGGGGGAATCCAAGACACTGGCAACGTTCCCCGAGGACTCGCCCTTCTACGGGTTGCAGATACCGAATGACGTGACCGTTTCCACTCAGGTCATGGCGCAACCAGACCCTAACTTGGCCGATCGCGTGATTGCGTCGCTGTCAGACGGCACCCCTCTGGTCACCCGCAAGGCGCTGGGTTTGGGGCAGGTTGTCCTGTTCCATGTGACCGCCGATGCCGAATGGTCCAGCCTGCCGCTGTCTGGCCTGTTCGTGGAAATGCTGGACCGTCTGGCCGTCGCCTCGGCCGCGAAATCGCGTCAGGTCGCGCAATTAGAGGGCACCACGTGGGAGCCGGTCCAGATCATGGATGGATTCGGTGCGTTGTCCGATGCCGGTACGCTGGCGGGTGTGGATGGGGTTGAGCTGGTGTCAGGGCAGATCGGGCCCGACCTTCGCCCCGGTCTCTATGAAAGTGGGAAGCAAAAGCTGGCGCGGAACGTTTTGTCCGAGGAGACAACGCTCAGCCCTATTGCATGGCCCGCAGATGTGCCGATCCGTGGGCAGGAGGCCTCAACCGAGACGCCCTTGGGAGGAATACTTCTGAGCCTCGCATTGATCCTATTGACCGTGGATGTCATCGCGTCCTTGGCCTTGTCGGGCCGTTTGGGGCTGGCGAAGGCGGCGGCGATGGCCATGGGGGCCGTGCTGCTGGTGCCCGAGGCGCAGGCGCAGTCGCCCGATGAGACTGACTTTGCCCTCGCCGCAACCCATGAACTGGTTTTGGCGCATGTGCTGACGGGCGACAGCCAGGTGGATGACATCGCGCAGGCCGGGTTGCGAGGATTGGCTCAGACGTTGAACTACCGCACCTCGGTTGAACCCGCTGCGCCGATTGGCGTCGATCTGGAACGGGATGAGTTGGCTTTTTTCCCCTTGCTCTACTGGCCCATCACGCAGGATCAGCCGCGCCCGTCGGATGAGGCTTATGCCAAGCTGAATGCCTATCTGCGCTCGGGCGGAATGATCCTGTTTGACACGCGCGATGCGGATATCGCGGGTTTTGGTGCATCCAGCCCCAATGGGCGCAAGCTGCAGCAACTGGCTACGCCGCTAAATATCCCCGCGTTAGAGCCGATTCCGAACGATCATGTCCTGACGCGAACCTTCTATCTTCTGCAGGATTTCCCCGGACGCTACGCCGGAACAGATGTCTGGGTCGAGGCCGCTCCGCTGGATGCCGAACAGATCGAAGGGATGCCCTTCCGCAACCTCAACGACAACGTGACGCCCGTGGTGATTGGCGGCAATGACTGGGCTGGGGCCTGGGCGGTGGATCGCAACGGACAGGCCCTCCTCCCCGTCGGGCGTGGCTATGCGGGGGAGCGTCAGCGCGAGCTGGCCAATCGCTTTGGGGTCAATCTGGTGATGCATGTGCTGACCGGGAACTACAAATCCGATCAGGTCCATGTACCTGCTCTGTTGGACAGGTTGGGACAATGACCGGAACCGTTATATTTGATCCGCTGATCCCTTGGCCAATACTACTTGCGGTCGCCTCGATCGCCGTTGCAGGTGTGGTCTTGGCGGTCTGGCGTGGGTTGTCCGGATGGGCGTTGCGCGGGTTGGCCGTGTTGGTAGTGATCGCGGCACTTGCCGGTCCGGTCTATCAGGTCGAAGACCGCGCGCCGCTGACAGATATTGTCCTGATGATCGAGGATGAAAGCGCCAGCCAGACGCTCTCGGACCGGGCCGATCAAACCGCCCAAGCGGCTGAGGCCTTGGCGGCCGAAATCGAGTCGCGTGACAATACCGAACTGCGCCGCATCCGCGTGGGTGACGGCGATGGCGACGAAGGCACGCAGGTGATGGCCGCTGTGAATGCGGCCCTGGCCGAGGAGCCGCGTGCGCGGGTGGCCGGTATACTTGTTGTCTCGGACGGGATCGTTCATGACGTTGATCAAGCGCCCGACTTGCCTGCGCCACTGCACCTTTTGCAGACCGGGCGTGAGAGCGACTGGGACCGCAGGCTCATCGTCCGCAACGCGCCTGCCTTTGCCATCATTGGTGAACCCGTAACCCTGACTCTGCGCGTTGAAGACAGCGGGGCGGCTCCGGGCGGGGCCACCAGCGCGCCGCTTGAGATCTCGGTTGACGGGGGCGAGCCGGAGGAATTCCGTATACCCATTGGCGTGGATGTCGAACTGCCGATTTCTCTGCCGCATGGTGGGCGGAACGTCATCCAATTCACGGTCCCGGAGGCCGATGGTGAGCTGACCGATCGCAACAATACCGCATTGATCCAGATGAACGGCGTGCGCGACCGCCTGCGCGTCCTGCTGGTGTCGGGCGAGCCGCATCCCGGCGGACGAACCTGGCGCAACCTGCTGAAATCCGACAGCTCGGTCGATCTGGTGCATTTCACCATTCTGCGCCCGCCCGAGAAACAGGACGGCGTCCCGGTGGATGAATTGTCTCTGATCGCCTTCCCGACACGTGAGTTGTTTCTGGAGAAGATCAATGATTTCGACCTGATCATCTTTGATCGCTACAAACGCCGGGGCATCTTGCCTGCGATCTATCTGGATAACGTGGCCGATTATATCGACAACGGGGGCGCTGTGCTGATCGCCGCAGGCCCTGATTTCGCCACCGCGGACAGCATCTTCCGCTCGCCCCTCGCGGGCAGTCTTCCGGCGCAACCGACGGCACGGGTGATCGAAGAGCGCTATGTTCCCATGGTCAGCGATCTGGGGCATCGGCACCCTGTGACCACCAATCTTGGCGATTCCGAGGATTGGGGCGCGTGGCTGCGCCAGATCGATGTGAATGAGCGCTCGGGCCAGGTGCTAATGACCGGCCTTGAGGACCGGCCGCTGTTGGTATTGGACCGGGTCGGTGAGGGACGGGTGGCCCTGTTGGCGTCAGACCACGCCTGGCTATGGAGCCGCGGTTTTGAGGGTGGTGGGCCTCAGTTGGAACTGCTGCGCCGTCTGGCCCATTGGATGATGAAAGAGCCCGAGCTTGAGGAAGAGGCGCTCTGGGCTGAGGCCAACGGCCAGTCGATGCGGATCATTCGCCAGACCCTCGAGGAAGAGGTCGGGCCGGTCACGATCACCCGGCCCAATGGCGAAACGCTTGAGATCACCCTTGAAGAGGTCTCACCCGGACGGTTCGAAGCGCAGTATTTCGGACCCGAGATTGGCCTCTATCGCTTGCAGGAAGGCGATTTGATGGCCGTGATCGGCCTCGGTCCTGCGGCACCGAAAGAGTTCGAGCGCACCATCGCAACAGGGGACGTGTTGGGACCTGTGATCGCCGCCATGCGCGGTGGCGTAATCCGGCTGGAAGAGGGCTTGCCCTCAATCCGCAACGTGCGCGCTGGGCGTCCGGCGGCGGGGCGTGGCTGGATCGGTCTGACCCCGCGCGAAGCTTATGAGACGCGGGACGTTACTCAAGCCGGCCTGCTGCCGCCATGGCTTGTTCTACTGCTGGCCGGTGGCTTCCTGTTGGGCGGTTGGTTGCGTGAAGGTCGTCGCTAGATCGCTTGGGGTCAGACCTGCGACTCGAATACTCTGCCATGCTTTAGTCGATCCGAACTGACACCCGATCCGACGCGCCATGGGCGTCCACCACCACGAGTGCGGAATATCCACGACCCGGGTTCGGTATTTCGAACTCGCGATGCCGTTGCCCCGTCAACACCGGAACGCCATCCGCTAGAAGCGAAAACGGTCCAACCCCGCCACGCAGTTTGACGGTCACTGGGCCTCCACCCGTCTCTAACACAGAGTTATTGGGCGGAAAGATCAAGTCCGGGGCGCTTGGGTCATCGTCGAACGCTGCCCCTCGGGGCTGAAAGCGTTGCAAGGGTTGAGGCAGTTCAGCGGCCCCCACGATCAACGTTGAAGGGGGCGGTGGGCGCAATGGCGTGGCAGTCGGTTTCAAATGGCCGAAGGCTTCGAACAGCAGGGGTGCTGCCAGCTCTCCGCCGAAGGCACCGGGGACTGGAGTACCATCCGCGCGCCCCAACCAGACGCCGATCACGTGCTGGCCGTCAAAGCCAATCGCCCAAGCATCCCGGTGCCCGTAAGACGTGCCGGTCTTATACGCCAAACCAAACGCGGCGGCCCCCGGAGGGGGGGCAAGACCGGCCAGAATATCGCTCACCTGCCATGCCGCGACATCTGACAGAACCCGAGGCGTCTCAGTGCGGTTCGCCAAGGCGTCATGGCGCAACGTTGGTCCTCGCCCACCTGCGGCCAGCGTGGCGTAGAGTTGCACCAGATCGTGCAAGCTCAGTCCAATGCCGCCTAATGAAACGGCAAGGCCCGGGGTGCTTCCGTTCAATTGTGGGGATGCGCCGGCTTGCTGTAGGGCGGCCATCACGCGCGCAGGCCCAAGCTCATCCGTCAGCCGCACAACCGGGATATTGAGCGATAGTTGCAGCGCGTCCCGCACCCGTACATCGCCGCGAAAGACGCCATCGAAGTTCCGCGGCGCGTAGCGGCCAAACATAACCGGGCTGTCGCTGATCAAAGTTTCGGGATGGGCCAGCCCCTGATCGAAGGCCAACCCATAGACCAGAGGTTTCAGCGTCGACCCCGGAGAGCGTAGCGCCCGTGTCATATCCACAAACCCTTGCCGCGCCTCCGCGTAGCCCGAAGAACCGACCGAGGCCAGAATCTCTCCGCTGTGGTGATCAGCCACGATCAACGCCCCCGAAATACGCGGTCCCGCTCGCGCCGCTGCCTGCGCCACCAGAGGTTCCAGCCGCTTCTGCAGCCCGGCATCCAGTGTCAGGTCCAAAGTCTCAGCTTCCGGGTTTTCACGCCGCGCTCGGTCTGTGAGGTGAGGGGCCAAGCGGGGAAATGCGCGCATCTGATCCGGGATATCTTCGGTCAGCGCGCTGTGCGTCTCGGACGCGGTCAGAACCCCGTAAGACAGCATACGCTTCAGAACCCGATCTCGCGCGTCTCGGGCGGCCAAAGGGGCGCGGTCCGGGCGTCGAACCTCGGGCGACTGCGGGAGGGCAATCAGCAGGGCGGACTGCGCGGGGGTCAACCGCACCGGGTCTTTTCCAAACCACGCACGGCTACCTGCGCGGAGGCCTTCCAGATTGCCACCATAGGGCGCGTGAGTCAGGTAGAGGTTTAGAATCTGCTGCTTGCTCAGCCGTCCTTCCAGTGCCAATGAGACCCTAATTTGGCGAATCTTTCCGCTCCAGCGCCCGGTTGAGCCATCCTCGATCAGTCGCGCGACCTGCATGGTTAGGGTTGAGCCACCCGAAACAGTACGTCCGTTCCATAGGGCTTGCCCAGCCGCGCGGAGGAAAGCGAAGGGGTCGATGCCGGAATGCGACCAGAACCGTTTATCCTCATACCGGACCAGCATTTCGATGAACGCCGGGTCCACCGAGCCGGGGCGCATCCGCCAGATGCCATCTTCGACCGGGAAAGCCCGCAAAAGGGCTCCGTCCCGGTCCCTGACTTCGACAGAGGTTTCGGCCAGTACAGGTGGCAGGACGGTCGCGTCTACCCACGCATCCAACTGGTCCCGCGCAAAGGCGGTCAGGTAGAGCGCAGAGGCCAGTGCCAGCAATACCGGGGCGAACCCCTTGCGCCGATATGACGGGCGCAGGATCACTGCACCTCAACGCGCCCAGTATCCGTCCGCGCGCGATTTTGCGGGCGATACATATCCTCGACCGAGGCGGCTGGGTGGTGGAACGTACCGGGCGTGACGGCGCGCGCCACATAGGCCAGAGTCACCGTCTCGCCCCCGGACAGATCGACCGCCGCCAGGAAACGGTCTGCGCGGAACTCGGTATGGGTCGCGTCGGACAGGTCCAGCCAATCCAACGCGCGCACATCGCCTGATCGCAACAGGTTGGGGTTGTCGATCTCGATCCCCGCAGCCAGAGGGTCATCGATCATCAACCGCGCGCCGCCGCTCTCGAACGGTGTGACGGTTAGAACGGTTACAAAGCGGTCACTGGCGGTGAAGGTAGACGGGTCCAGAGGGTCGCCTTCAAGCGAGTAATAGGCTCTGTTTATGGCGTATCCGGTGCCTCCCGATTCGGGCGGAGCGGTTGGAATGCCCGTCACTGTCAGCGTGATATCGGTTGGGTTGGCTGCGGTAGCCGAGATGTTCAGGTCATCCGTAAACCCTGCCTCACGCACTTGAACGAAGGGGCCCGAGACCGGCGCGCCGTTCACCATCAACCCCGAGTCGGATGGGTCTGTTACAAGCGCATGCGCGGCCAACAAGGACCATGAAGCCTCCTGCGTCGACAAATGCGCGCGGCTTGAGGTGACACGCTGGATCAGCGCGTCGCGATCCACCGCCTGACTACCCGCATCGACGGCAAGGGTTAGCAGCCCGGCGGCATCCCGCAGGTCTGTGCCGTAGTCGACTCGCCACAGGTAGCGCTCCTGCGCGGGTCGGCGCTGCAGCAGCTGGGCCGCGCGGGCGAACATGGCATCGGCGCGGGTCTGATCTCCGTAGGACGCCAGCGCCGCCCCAAGTTGCGCGGCGGCCAATGGGGTGTCGAAAGCGTCCCCCTTGGTATCGGCATAGTATCGCAGGTCACCCATCGAGGCTGCGCCTTCGCGGGCCAGCACCATCAACGCATAGGCGATATCTTCACCGCCTTCGTCGAAATCCGGGGCATAGTTCACGCGGTTGCGCAGGTTATCCATGGCCTGCGCGAAGGCGCGGTCCGACACCGGGTGGCCTTGCGCTCGGGCGCGCGAGAGGAAGTCGGTGACATAGGCGTCCAACCAGAAATCTCCGCTCTCCGCCCGCCAGAGGCCAAACGCTCCGTTCGGAGCCTGCCGGGTCAGGATACTGCGGATCGAGTCGCTGATGCGTTGATCCACAATCGGGCCGTCACCCAGCCCCGACGCTTGCGCCACGGACGACAGGTACAGCAGCGGCAGCGCCTTGCTGGTGATCTGCTCAGTGCAGCCATAGGGGTAGCGGTTCAACTGATCCAGAAGGGCGGGCGTGTCGAACTTTGCCAAAGCGCCCGCAGACAGGATCGCCTTTGCGGTGCCGGGCTGGAAGCCATCGAACACGTCCTGGGTGAACAGGAAATTGTCGCCTGTACCCAGCGAAAACCGCCGTGTTTGAGCCACAATAGGGTCGTTTGCGCGTACCGGCATCCGGAGGGTTTGCGACAAGTCACGGCCATCCGGCGTCGTGATCGCCACGCTGATTTCCGGGTCTCCGACGGAAAGCGCGCGCAGCGGGATGTCGAACACCGCCTTACCGCCATCCTCCAGAACAAAGCTGGCGGGTGCTGTTCCCAACTCCAACCCGGTTGAGGTGGTCAGTCCCAGTCCCATCTCACCTGACGGGCCATCGGCGTGGACGACTTCAAGCAACATCCTGCTTTGGTCGCCTGGGGCCAGAAAACGGGGCAGGCTGGCTGTGACGACCACGGGGTCGCGCACGATCATCTCGGCCTCGGCCTGTCCTACGGCTGCCGCCGACCAGGCGACCGCCATCAGCCGTACGGTTCCGTTGAAGGCGGGCAGAGGGATGTCGACCTCGACCTCTCCGTTTGCATCCACCTGAACCGGGCCGCTGAAAACGGCCATCAGGTCTTGCGTAGGCGGAGGGGATTGCCTCTGCATCCCCGAATTGTCTCCACCAGATCGGATCGTGCCCATTGCACCGTTCATGCCGTCGATCAGGCGGCCATAGACGTCACGCAGGTCCACACCCAGACGGCGCTGGCCGAAATAGTAACCCTGCGGATCGGGGCTGTCGAAACCGGTCAGGTTCAGAATACCCACATCCACGGCGGCCAGCGTCAGCCAAACAGGCTCACCTTCGGGCGAATTTTCGACCCTAACAAAAGCTTTCTGCGTCGTTCTGGGAGAGGTCGCCTGCGGCACATCAATGCTCACATCCAACAGACGCCCGACAGGCTCAACCGTTGCGTGGGCGACGCCCATCGCCCGTGCCGGGTTCTGGCCGGCGGCGACATCCATGGGGCGGATCACGGTGGCGGTGACATAGGCTCCGGCACCCCAATCCTCGGTCACGTCGATCGGGATCACGGTTTCGCCCTCTGGCACGTCGACCATCTGGCGGTGGATCAGACGGTTCGAGAGGACCTCGATCTGCGCCACGCCTGCCATGCGCGGCACGATCCGCAGTTGCGCCGTCTCACCCGGGCGATAGCTGTCGCGGTCCAGCGACATCTCTAACCGGTCGGGCGAGGTGGAGGCGTCTGCCGCCTGGTACCAGCCCGCGCTGAACTCCACGGCGGTTTCCGCGTAAGCGCCATCGAGGCGTTCGACCACCAGTTCATACTGGCCCCAGTCGACCGGTTGCGACAGGTTCAGTGGGTCTGCACCTGTCTCAACCTCACCTGTGGCAATACGGGTACGTCGCGTGGTCGGCTCCCAATTCCAGTCGCCATAGAGCTGATACCATTGATAGTGGGTTTCCAGCCTGTTCAACGTCCAACGCAGGCGCATGGGCTCAGCGGTCAGGTCCGGGGACAGGCCGATGATTTGGAACGCGGCCTCGGTGCCCTCGGGGATCACATCCTCGAAAAGGGTGCGGATACCGATCATCGCCTGTGCGGATTGGACCGAAGCAGTTAGGCGGCGTTCGACAGGGCGGCCCGATCCGTCCGTCAGTCGGGTGATAACTTCGACCTCAAGAGGTTTTCCATTTGTCTCTAACACGGGGATTTCGATGGCAATTGAGGCCTGCCCAGAGGCATCCGTCTGCGCATCACCGAAATAGGTGCTTTTGGTTGAGGTCTCGGCGTCGTAGCGCCCAAACTGAAAAGTTTCAAAGCCCGGAACGGCGTCGGTTGGGCGGGCGATGACCTGACCATCAATGCTCAGATCCGACCCCGGCGCGCCGAAAAGATAGCGCGCGTCGATCTGCAAGGGCGGCGTATCGCCGGGGCGCAGAGGGGCGTCCGGCAGGCTGAGGTCAAAGTCGATGCGCTCGGGCAGGAAATCCTCGACCAGCACAGTTTGACGGGCCAGAGCGTCGGCTTTGGGGTCGGACTTGATCTCAATCTTCCACGTCCCGCGCGGCACATCCGGGGCGACGGGCAGGCTGAAGACATGGCCGCCCGCAACACCGCCATCCGAGACCGCGCGGCGATACTCCACCCCATCGGGGCGATAGAGAATGGCAGTCAGGGGCAGGCCTTCGATGGCCTGAGCTTTGTTGTCGCGGGATAGAGCTGTGATGTGAATGACCTCTCCGGCGCGATAGGCGCCCCGGTCCGTGGTCAGGAATACATCCACAGGACCCGCAGGGGCACGCCCTTCGACCCCGCGATCCGACAGGTCAAAAGCAGGGTCGGTCAGAGAGAGGAAGCTGAAATCGGATTCCCCATCAGCCACCATCACCAAAACCGGTGCGCTGGCGCCTTTGCCGCGGGTCAGGCCCGCTTCGAACTGCGCATAGCCACTGTCATCTGTCTGCGCCTTGGCAATCACCGCGTTGGCGTTTGAAACCAGCGAGACCTCGATCCCCTCGCGCGGGGTTGCGTCGTGCAGACCGCGTACGGTGACATGCAGCCCGTCTGTACCAAGGGCTGTGCTGATCCCCAGGTCGGTCAGCACAAACCACTGTGTTGCGCCTGGATCATCATAAGGATCTGCCCCGGGGACGCGCGCAGTCAGGGCATAGATCCCAGCGGGTTGATCGGCAATCGCCTCGGCCATGGGCAGACGGGCGGTCATGCTTTGGTTCAGTTCGTTTGCGATCTCGGCTGTTCCGGTCCAGACATCCTCGGCAATCTCGTCCGAGAATTCACGTTCCTGCCATTCGCTGAGGGGGCGGCCAAAGAAATCCTGCTGCACGGCCCGGATCAGGTTGCGATCGCTGACACGTCGCAAGGTCAGGTCCAGAGAGCCGGTATTGACCGTCTCAACCGGTAAGGCCGCATCCGCCGATTTCGGCAGCACATAGCTGCGCCCCGGAAACCGGACCGAAGGAGCACGGTCACGCACGTAGTGCGTCAGTTCGACAGTACGGTTCAGGGCCTCACCCGAGGCCGCCGGAAGCCCTTCGCGCAGGGCAAAGCGATAACGTTGACCATGCGCAACGCCGTCCAGGCAAAGGCTTTTGCCATCGACCTGCACCACCAGCCCATCGTCACTGCGTTGCACAAACGGGTCGTAGTCGACCCCCGCCTTGACCAAGGGTTCCGAGAACTCAACGCAGATACGCGGCGCGGCGGCGTTGCTTTCCACCGTGCTGTCGATGATGCGGAACCCGTATTTGCCGATGGCATCGTCCAAAGCTGCCAGGACATCCTCACGCGGTTGCACCTGTTCGGCCAGCCGCAGTGCCGACACTATATCGCGACCGCGTTCGACCGCTTCCAGCGCGTCTGACATCACCATCAGCGCCGCGATTTGGGCCCCCGGTGTGTCCGCGCGCAGATATCCGTTGATGGCGGCGTTCAACGCGCGGGTGCGGAAGTCCTGCTGCTCCTGATATCCGTTCGGGTTCAGGCGCAGCAGCAGCCGGGCGTATTCAACCCATAGGTCGGACTCATCGCTGAGGGTCACGGCCTCCCCAGTCCACAACATCGCAAGTCGGTCCGTATCTGCGTTCAGCGCTGACTCCAGCAAAGTCTGCAGGTCACGACCTCCGGCAGAGTGGCGAAACCCAAGGTCGCGGGCCTGTTGAAACGCTTCGTTCAGGTCTTTCTGGCGAAGGAATGTGAGGGACTCAGCGCGCGTTTTCCCCAATAATAGGGTCTGTTCTGGGATGAATACTTTCTGTGCCGACACCGCGCCTTGATAGGGCTCCTGCCGGTTCACACCGCTTTTGGGAAAACAGGCATCCGACCGAGTGTTATAGGTGAAGGCCGTGCAGCTTGGATTGGCCGAACACGCGCGGATGCAGGACTTCAGATCCGTATCGAACAGCGCATCCAAATCCGAGCCGTAAAAATCCGCGTCTCGGGTCGTGATATAGCGGAACTCGGGCACGGCAGTCTGAGCCAGCGCGCCCAGGGTCAGGGCGAAAGTTGAAATGATGTAAGTTATTGAAAAAAATACAAAGCGGTGCATTGTGACCTCCTGTTTGGGGTCAATTTGACACGTGCGGCACCCCTCAGGCAACGGCTTAAACACTTTTTCACCGATTGCCCGGATGCTGACGGCAGAGCAGACCGGAATCACGCATCATGAGCCTTGCACAAAAACTGGCACAGGAACGACGCGCGCGCCTGGCGGCGGAACGGATGTTGGCGCTGAAACAGGCCGAGCTGTCCTCGGCCAACCGCAAATTGGGCCGCCATGCGATGGCGTTGACCAAGCGCATTGGCGAAACCCAAGCTGAAGTTGAGACCGTCAGGGACGAGAATGAAAAGGTCAAATCTGATCTGACCGAGGCCCATGCCAAGGTTGAAGTGGCCGAGCGCCGCCTGTGGCATTCGATCCAGACCATTCAGGACGGTTTTGCCTTTTTCGACGGTGGCAGTCGCCTGATCGGGGCCAATACCGCCTATCTGAGCGTGTTCGAAGGTTTGGATGAGGTCGCGCCAGGTATCTCGTACACCCGCATTCTTGAGTTGTTGACCAACGAAGGCATCGTTGACACCGGTGCGGAAAAGGCTGGGGACTGGCAGGCCCGGATGCAAAGACGCTGGGCTCGGGCCAATCCGCCACCTGAAGTGATCCAATTGTGGAATGGTCAATACGTCCGCCTGATCGACCAGCGTGGCAGTGGCGGCGATATGGTCAGCCTCGCCCTGAACATCACCGCATCTGTCCGGCATGAGGCCGAATTGCAGGCCGCACGCGACCGGGCCGAGGCTGCAAACCGCGCCAAATCGGCCTTTCTCGCGAATATGAGCCATGAAATCCGGACGCCCATGAATGGCATCGTCGGCATGACCGAGTTGCTGTCCGAAACACCGATGGACGAAGAACAGCGCCTCTATGTCAATACGATCCGCAACTCGGGCGAGGCGCTTCTGGTCATCATCAACGATGTACTGGACTATTCGAAAATCGAAGCGGACAAGCTGATCCTGCACCCCGAGCAATTCGATCTCGAACGCTGCATCCTTGAGGTTGCGATGCTGCTGCAGCCAAGCGTGCGTGACAAGGGCCTGACCCTGCTGGTGGATTATGATCTCTTCTTGCCGACGTTGTTCGTGGGGGATCCGGGCCGTGTGCGGCAGGTTCTCACTAACCTTGTTGGCAATGCTGTCAAGTTCACCAGCGAAGGGCATGTGTTGATCCGGGTGACAGGTGTCCCCCATACGGACCGACAGGAGTGTGATGTCCACATCGCCATTGAAGACACCGGCATCGGGATCGAGGACGACAAGATCAACCACATCTTTGGTGAGTTCAATCAGGTCGAAGATGAACGCAATCGTCAATTCGAAGGGACAGGGCTGGGCCTCGCAATCACAAAACGCCTGATCACCATGATGGGGGGCAATGTCTGGGTCGAAAGCGAAATTGGGCAAGGGTCGTGTTTTGGCTTCCGGGTGACTCTGCCCACTGCCGAGGGGCCTCAACCCTCTCCGCCCGACCTGCAAGGGCATCTGAAACACGTGATGCTGGTCGAGGATATGGCCGCCAACCGAGCCATTCTCGCCAAGCAGCTGGGGCGTCTTGGGGCAAAGGTCACAGTCTGCGCTTCCGGAGGCGAAGCGCTGTCGAAACTGGACCCCTCGATTGATCTGTTCCTATGCGATCATGACTTGCCCGACATGGACGGGATGGAACTTGCAACCATCCTGCACGATCGCGGCTGGACCGAGTTGCCGGTGGTCATCATGTCCAACAATCCGGGGGTCATTCACGCCAGCCCTGCACGGCATTTGATTGAAGGTGTTCTGCAAAAACCCATCCCCCGGTCCGAGCTTTACAGCCGACTGATCGCCTTGGGGGGTGCCGCATCCCAGCCAGATACGTCGCCTCAGCCTACGCAAGAGGCTCAGCCGAACGGGAACCGCATCATGCGCGTTCTTGCCGCCGAGGACAACAGAACCAACCAGCTGATCCTGAAGAAAATGGTCAAGGATCTGAACATCGACATGCGTTTCGCCGGCAACGGGCAAGAGGCAGTCGACCTCTATCAGGAGTTTTCACCCGATTTGATCTTCATGGACATTTCGATGCCCCGGATGGATGGCAAACAAGCCACTGCCGAAATCCGCCGCCGCGAGGTTGAAACCGGTCGTCACGTGCCGATCGTCGCCCTGACGGCGCACGCCATGGCGGGGGATGATCAAGGTATTCTAGAGGCTGGTCTGGATCACTACCTGACCAAGCCGTTGCACAAGACCCTCATCCAGCAAATGATCTTGGACCATTGCCCCGAAGACGCCAAACCTATCACGCCTGGAGGCAGTGATCAGGTACAAGAACCTTGAAAAGGGATTCCACCTTCATCTGGCCAAAAATATCTCGGGGAGCGCGAGGGGCTGGCCCCTCGCTTCCTGCCCTCTACGCGGTGTAAGGGCGCACGAAAACGGGCTTGTCGTCCTCCGATAGATCGGGCCGGTATTTATAGCCGCCACTGTCAAAATCCAGCAAACCGGCCGGATCGGTCAGGCGATGTTGAATGATATACCGCGCCATCGCACCGCGCGCTTTTTTGGCGAAAAAGCTGACGATTTTCGGCGTACCAGCTTTGTCTTCCATGAAGACCGGAGTGATGACCTTCAGGTTCAGCGCTTTCAGATCGACTGCCCCGAAATATTCCTGACTGGCGCAGTTAATCAGGACCTCGCTGCCAACCTCAGCCCCTTGCGCATTCAGTGCTTTGCTGAGTTGATCGCGCCAATATTCATAAAGGTTCTTGCCGCGCCGAGTTTTCAGCTTACTGCCCATTTCCAACCGATAGGGCTGAATCGCGTCCAGAGGGCGCAGTACGCCGTAAAGGCCGGACAAGATTCGCAGGTGGTCCTGCGCCCATGCCATCTCATCAGCGTCCAGTGAGGCCGCTTCCAGCCCCTGATAGGTGTCACCGGCAAAGGCCAGTGCGGCGGGGCGGGTGGCCTCAAGCTCGGGTGCGTCGGCGAAAGCGCGATAGCGGTCCCGGTTCAGCCGGGCCAGATCATCGCTGAGGTCCATCAGTTTCTTGAGGTCGCCCAGTGTCAGGTTGCGCGCGGTCTTGGACAGACGGATCGCATCGTCCTGAAAGTCGGGCTGCGTGGCCTCAACATCCCGTTCTGCCCAGTCCAGCCGCTTGGCCGGGGAAATCACTACCAGCATATCCGCCCTCGTTCCTTGCCTGATAGGGCGTATTTAGCCCTCTTGCCGCAGCACGTCCAGAAAGGCCGCCCCAAACCTTTCGTGACGACGATCGCCCAACACTTGTTCGATCCCGCGTGAGTCATCGGGCCGCATCTGCGCCACCTTCGCCAGTTGCGAGGCCGTGCAGCTGAGCGGCTTGTCGATCCCATCTGGCCCGCGGGACAATTGTGACTGCACCTCAAGCAGGCGATCATAGATTTCGCCCTGCTCGCGCCCGGCCAGCTTGCGCCGCACAGGGTGGACCGCTTCGACGGCCCCGGCGATGACCTCAAGGAAGGTGTCGCCATAGCGTTCAAGCTTTTTGGCCCCGACCCCTCCGATCCGGGCCATGCCGTCCAGTGTTTGCGGGCGTTTCTCGGCCATTTCGATCAGGGTGCGGTCGGGGAAGATGACATAGGCAGGCACGCGCGCGGCTTCGGCCAAAGCGCGGCGCTTGGCCTTGAGGGCAGAGAGCAGCGGAGCGTCTTCCTCGGCAACCATCTCCTTGACCGCCGGGCGGCGCGCGGCTTTGCGGATCGTATCCTTGCGTAGGTTGATCTGCGCCTCACCCTTCAGGATCGGTTTGGCGGCCTCGGTCATGCGCAGGGCACCGTGGCGTTCGGGGTCGGGGCGGACCAGATCATGGCCCATCATCTGCCGAAAGATCGCCTGCCATTGCGGGCGCGACCAGTCTTTGCCGATACCCCAGGTCGAAAGCGTATCATGGCGGCGCGCGCGGATCTTGTCGGTTTCATTGGCCAGAAGGATGTCGATCAGATGGCCACTGCCAAACCATTCCTCGGTCCGCAGGATCGCCGACAGCGCCATACGGACGGGAGTTGTGCCATCAAAAACCTCGGGTGGAGTGTCGCACAGATCGCACTTTCCGCAGGGTTCGGTTGTTTCTCCGAAATAGCCCAGCAGAGTCTGACGACGGCACACCAGCGCTTCGGCAAGACCTAGCAGTGCGTTCAGGCGTGCATGATCGGCCATGCGCCGTTCTGGTGGGGCGAGGCCTTCATCTACCTGCGACCGACGCAAGCGAATGTCATCGGGACCATACAGGGTCAGGGTTTCAGCCGGGCCGCCGTCGCGCCCGGCGCGGCCGATCTCTTGGTAGTAGGCCTCGATGGATTTGGGCAGGTCAGCATGGGCGACCCAGCGGATATCGGGTTTGTCTATGCCCATCCCGAAGGCGACGGTGGCGACGACGATCAGCCCGTCCTCGCGCGCAAAACGCGTTTCGACAATGCGCCGGTCCTCGGGGTCCATACCGCCATGATAGTGACAGGCTGAATGTCCTTCGTCGCGCAGAGCCTTGGCCAGCACCTCGGTCTTGTTTCGGGTGCCGCAATAGACGATGCCGGATTGGGTTTTGCGCGCAGCGGCGAAGTCGAGGATCTGTTTGCGCGGACCATCCTTGGCGGCAAATGCCAGATGGATGTTGGGCCGATCAAAGCCGCGCAGGAACTTGCGAGGGGTGCCACCGTCGAACAGTTTCTCGACGATCTCGTCCTGCGTTTCGGCATCCGCCGTGGCGGTGAACGCGGCCAGAGGCACGTTCAGGGCGCGCCGCAACTCTCCGATCCGCAGGTAGTCGGGGCGGAAATCGTGTCCCCACTGGCTGACGCAATGCGCCTCATCCACAGCGATCAGGCTGACATTGATCCGACGCAACATGCCCAGTGCAGACCCGGCCGCCAGACGCTCGGGCGCCATGTAAAGCAGCTTGAGCCGCCCGGCTTCGAGCGCCTCCCATACTGCATCGGTTTCCTCAGGCGTGTTGCCCGAGGTCAGCGCCCCGGCTTCAACCCCTGCCTCCTGCAAGCCTCGGACCTGATCGCGCATCAAAGCGATCAGCGGAGAGATCACCACCGTCACACCGTCGCGCAGCAGTGCAGGTAATTGAAAACACAGGGATTTGCCGCCGCCCGTTGGCATGATCGCCAGCACGTTTTCGCCTGCAGTCACGGCATCGACGATCTCTTCCTGACCGGGGCGGAAGTCGTCGAATCCAAAGACATCTCGCAGCAGGGGTGCGGCGTCGAACATGTGCGGGGTTGCCCTGTTTTAAGGTTTATCTGCTCTTAAGAAAGGACAATCACACACTAAGATTCGGTGAACAAGAGGTCAGACGAAATAGCCCGCATTGTTGATCAGGATGATCCGCGCCGCATAGACCCCGATCAGCACGACCAGAGGGGTCAGATCCAGCCCGCCCATATTCGGCAGGATGCGTCGGATGGGGCCGTAGATCGGTTCGAGTATGCGGTTCAGGCCGTACCAGATCTGCGCGACCAGCTGTTGGTGCAGGTTAAGCACCTGGAAATTGATCAGCCAGCTCATGATCACGTGGGCGAGGATGATGAACCAGACAATGTCCAGGATCAGCAGCAGGATTTGGATCAGCGACAGCATGGGTACTCCGTTCTTTCACCGAAAAAGACCTAAGCACACACGCCGCAAAGAGCAAGCCTGCGCCAACTGAAAGCTTGCGAAATGGGCCAAACACCCGTCTTATTGGACAAAAGAATAACTGGGGCAGTCATGGCAGAGATTTCCAATCGCAAGCGCATCTGGGGCTGGTGGTTTTTTGATTGGGCATCGCAGCCTTATCATACGCTGCTGGTCACTTTTGTTTTCGGCCCCTATTTCGCCGGAGTCGCCGCAGGGTATTTCACCGATGCCGGGCTGGACCCGCAAGCCGCCGCCGCACGGGCGCAGACGGTCTGGGCCAATTGCCTGACCATCACCGGGCTGATCATCGCTTTCGGCGCGCCTCTGCTTGGGGCAATGGCAGATGTTTCGGGTCGCCGCATACCGTGGATTTTTGCGTTTTCGGTGATGTATGTGGTGGGGTCCGCCGCACTTTGGTACACGATGCCCGACGGTTCAAACATGTGGCTGATGCTGTCGGCCTTCGGGCTGGGCTTTGTCGGGGCAGAGTATGCGCTGATCTTTATCAACTCGCAGCTGCCTGATCTGGGCGATGATAGTCAGGTGGGTGAGATCTCGGGCTCGGGTTTTGCCTTCGGGTATTTTGGTGGGCTGATTTCTCTGGCGATCATGCTGGCGCTGTTTGTCGAACAACCCAGCGGTAAGACATTGATCGGGATGGAGCCTGCGCTGGGACTTGATGCCGCCACTCGTGAGGGTACGCGCTTTGTTGGACCTTTCACCGCCGCGTGGTTCGTTTTGTTCATGGTGCCCTATTTCCTGTGGGTACGTGATGACCCGAAAGCCGAGAAAACCGGCAGTTTCGCCGAGGCGCTACGCCTGCTGGGGCACTCAATCTCGAACCTACGGCACCGGGTCAGTCTGGCGACCTATCTCGGGTCGTCGATGTTTTACCGCGACGCGTTGAACGGGCTTTATAGCTTTGGCGGGGTCTATGCGCGGCTGGTTCTGGAGTGGGATCTGATCAAGATCGGTGTCTTCGGGATTGTCAGCGTTCTGGCCTCCGCCATTTTTGCGTGGATCGGTGGCAAGTTGGATCGGAAATACGGCCCTAAACCTGTCATTCTGGTTGCAATCTGGGTGCTGATCTTTGTCTGCGTCACCGTCGTTTCGATGGACCGGACGCAGATCTATGGCGTAGCGCTACCTGAAGGGTCCGGACTGCCCGACATGGTGTTTTTCGGCTGTGGCATCCTGATCGGCGGGATGGGCGGGGTTCTGCAATCCGCCAGCCGCTCAATGATGGTGCGCCATACCGATCCCGAAGCTCCGGTTGAAAGCTTCGGCCTTTATGGCTTGTCCGGCCGTGCGACTGCCTTTGCCGCGCCGTTGCTGATCGGGGTGGCAACGACTGTGACCGGTAGTGCAAGACTAGGGGTGTCACCAATCATTCTGTTGTTTATTCTGGGTCTATTCCTGATGCGCTGGGTAAAGCCGGAAGGGGATCAGAGCAGATGATTTTACTACGTTTTTTGGCACTATTAGCCACGATCACATGGGCAGGCACGGCGGGGGCGCAGCCTCTGGCCAAGCAATTGTTCGGGGCGCAAAAGCAAAGCTCACAACAAAAACCGGCCGCTTTCGGCAGTTATTCGCGCGGATGCGCCGCCGGATCGGTGCAACTGCCTGAAACCGGGCCCACATGGCAGGCCATGCGCCTGTCGCGCAATCGCAACTGGGGTCATCCCGAGGCGATCGATTACGTGCAGGACCTCAGCCGGTTTGCGGCCAAGCAGCCGGGCTGGAATGGTCTCTATGTCGGGGATATCAGCCAGCCGCGGGGCGGGCCGATGACCTCGGGCCATCGCTCGCACCAGTTGGGGCTGGATATCGATATCTGGATGCTGCCCGGAGACAACATGCGGCTGTCGCGTAACGCGCGTGAGAATATCTCGTCCATTTCCCTGCGTCGCGCGAACGGAGCATTCGTGAACGGCAACTGGACCAAACAGCACCATGCTGTGCTGCGTGCAGCCGCAAAGGACAAGCGCGTCGCGCGGATTTTCGTGTTCCCCGGTGCCAAAGTTCAGATGTGCAAGGAAGAGAAGGGTAACCGGGCTTATCTGCGTAAGATCAGGCCTTGGTGGGGGCATCACTACCACTTCCATGTGCGCCTGAAATGCCCGCGCGGGTCTAAAGGCTGCGTCAATCAGGACCCGCCGCCAAAGGGTGATGGCTGCGCACAAGCGCAGGAATGGGTCAACAATATCCTCAACCCTCCGCCACCCGATCCGAACGCACCTGCGCCCAAGAAACGTCGCGAATATGTTTTGGCCGATCTGCCCCAGCAATGCGCTACCGTTTTGTCATCCAACTGATTGCCGCTGCTTTGTGGGCCGGTCAGGTCGCAGCGGTTGAGGTCAAAAGCGCCACATATCTGGGCAGCTATACATGGGTTGAGGCAAGTGATTGGTTCGGGGGTTTCTCAGCCATTCACCTGAGCGAAGATGGATCCTACGCTGCGATTCTGAGCGACCGTGCGACCTTGGCCACGGCCCGGATCACCCGTGATGGAGATGCGATATCGGGTGTCGAAGTGCAAAACCGCGGGCCGCTTCTGTCCAGCATGGGGCGTAAGCTGAGCGGCCGGGCGGGGGATTCCGAAGGAATCGCCCTTGCGCCAGGTGGCGGCTTTTTCGTGTCCTTCGAAGGTGTTCATCGCGTGGCCTATTATAGCTCTCCGGAGGCCAACGCGCAGGTTCTGCCGCGCCCTCAAGCCTTCAGCGCGCTGGATCGCAACGGCTCATTCGAAGGGCTGGCGATTGACAGGCAAGGGCTCCTCTATACCCTGCCGGAGAAAACCCGCACGGCGAGCGGCGATATACCGGTTTTTCGCTGGGACGGGGCCACCTGGACGACCCCTTTTACCCTGCCACAGCGGGGTCGCTTCCTGCCCGTTGCCGCTGATTTCGGCCCGGATGGGCGCTTCTATGTGTTGGAGCGCTCGGTCGCATTCATCGGATTTCGGACCCGACTGCGCCGATGGGACGTCTCAAATGACACACCTCGCGCCGAGGAGGTTCTGCTGGAAACCGAAACCGGCACATATGACAACCTCGAAGGTCTGTCGGTCTGGCGCGACGATCAGAACCGCCTGCGCGCCACGATGATCTCGGACGATAACTTTCTGGCGCTACAGCGGACTGAGCTGGTGGAATACCTCCTGCCCGATTGACAGGACCAGACCAAGGGTCTAAACGCACGGCTTGCCTTGGGATGAGCCCTTGGCCAAGTCGCCGCTACCTTGTCAAAACGGGCATCTGAAAATGCAACGCTCTTATATTCCCGGCATCCTTGCCATGGCCGCCATTGTTGTGGCCTCGAACATTCTGGTTCAGTTCCTGATCCTCGACGGTCTGCTGACCTGGGGTGCTTTCACCTATCCGCTGGCCTTCCTGGTCACTGACATCATGAACCGCGTCTATGGCGTGGGTCCGGCCCGCAAGGTCGTGTTCGCCGGGTTTGTCACCGGTATCATCTGCTCGCTGATCGGTAGCCAGATCATGCTGCAGGGCGATGGTTTCACCTATGCCGCCGTACCGCTGCGGATCGCTGTTGCCTCGGGCACCGCCTTCCTGATCGCGCAGCTGACCGATGTCACTGTGTTCAACGCCATGCGTGGTGGCCGCTGGTGGCGAGCGCCGTTGGTTTCGACTCTGGTCGGATCGGCGCTGGACACTGCGATCTTCTTTACACTGGCCTTCTCGGCCTCGGTCACTTTCTTCGGCGCCAACGCTGACGCAGCAATCAACTGGGCATGGGAGCCTGTGCCGTTCATGCTGTCCGGCCCGATGGCTCCGCTGTGGGTCACGCTGGCCTTTGCGGACTGGCTGGTGAAGCTGTCACTGGCCCTGATTGCCCTGATCCCGTTCAAGGTGATCGTCGCCCGTCTGACCGCCGCACAGCCTGCGTAAAAAAGTGCTTTGAGAATGGCGCATCTTGTGTCAGGCTCAAAACTAACCGCAACAGATAGAAAAGGAGGTGATCCAGTGTCAAGAAAGAGATTGGAGAGAGGTGTTGGAACAACCGGGGGGAAAGCCTGCTAGGGCAGCCCTTGGCGGAGCGCTCGCTCCGGCTGGTCGATTGATCTAACCGACCCGACCTCCTTGTACTTTCGAAGGGCCGTCCCACCGGGGCGGCCCTTTCTGTTTCCTCCCGCGCCTTGTAAGGTCTGACCCATGTTGCGCATCACAGACGATATCATTCTGCAGGATTGGGAAATGACCGAGAGCTTTGTCCGCTCCTCCGGTCCCGGTGGGCAGAACGTCAACAAGGTTTCGACCGCTGTCGAGCTTCGGTTTGAGGCCGCGCGCTCTCCATCCCTGCCGGATCCGGTGAAGAACCGCTTGAAACGTCTGGCCGGGCGGCGCTGGACCAAGGATGGCGCGATCATCATTCAATGCGAAGAAACCCGCTCTCAGGCCCGCAACCGCGAAATTGCGCGCAACCGATTGGCAGAGCTGATCGCCCGAGCGCTGGTCAAACCCAAGCGGCGGATTGCCACCAAGCCCACCTACGGCTCGGCCAAACGCCGTCTCGCCGCGAAAAAGGCCCGTGGCGACGTAAAGGCGCTGCGCGGCAAAGTATCTGAAGATTGATCTGGTATCTTGCCGACCTGTTGATACTCTGACCCGCAAAAACGGCAGGAGGGTAACGCCATGAGGCTGGAGGGGAAAACGGCAATCGTAACCGGCGGCGCATCTGGATTCGGGGCCGGGATCGTACAGACGTTTCTGGCCGAGGGCGCGCGCGTGATGATCGCTGACATCAACGGCGACGCGGCGCAGGACCTGGCGGCCCAACTGAGCTCCGCCGCCATAGCGCAGCGGGTGGATGTCAGCGACGGCGCGTCGGTTCAGGCGATGGCCGACGCGGTCGAGGCCACCTTTGGGCAGCTCGATATTCTGGTCAACAACGCGGGCGTCACCCACATGCCCACCCCGCTGGAAGACGTGAGCGAAGAGGATTTTGACCGCGTATTCAACGTGAACATGAAGTCCGTCTACCTGACCGCCCGCGCCTTTGTCCCGGCGATGAAAGCGCGCGGCGCCGGGGCGATCCTCAACGTCGCCTCAACTGCCGGGCTGTCGCCGCGCCCCAATCTGAACTGGTACAACGCCTCCAAGGGCTGGATGATCACCGCGACGAAAACCATGGCGGTCGAGCTGGCCCCCTCCGGCGTGCGGGTCAACGCCATCTGCCCGGTTGCCGGGGAAACGCCGCTGCTGAAATCCTTCATGGGCGAAGACACGCCCGAGATTCGCACCAAGTTCCTCTCGACCATCCCTCTTGGCCGCTTTTCAACCCCACAGGACATGGCCAACGCGGCCCTGTTCCTCTGCTCGGACGAGGCCAGCATGATCACCGGCACAGCGCTTGAGGTCGACGGTGGCCGCTGCATCTGATCCGCTCTTCATCTGGCCAAAAATACCTCCGCCGGAGGCAGCGCGCGCCAGCGCGCTTTCGGCCCAACACAAAAGGTGAAAATGACCCCCGGACTCCGAAACCTGATCACCGATGTCCCCGGCCTTATGGTCGGCAACGCACAGGACACAGCGCTGAAGTCCGGCACAACCGTTCTGACTGCCGATGCACCATTCACTGCCTCGGTTCACGTGATGGGCGGAGCCCCCGGTACGCGCGAAACCGACCTGCTGGCCCCCGACAAATCCGTCACCCATGTCGATGCCATCGCTTTGTCCGGCGGATCGGCCTTTGGTTTGGATGCCTGCTCGGGCGTCTCGGACGCGCTACGGGCACAAGGCCGGGGGTTTCCCGTTGGGGACATCCGGGTCCCAATTGTCCCCGGCGCTATCTTGTTCGACCTGTTGAACGGCGGTGACAAGTCGTGGGACGAAAACCCTTACCGCGCTTTGGGACGCAAGGCTTTCGAAACCGCCAGCGAGGACTTCACCTTGGGCACAACTGGGGCAGGGACCGGAGCCTTGGCGGCGATGCACAAAGGCGGGCTGGGCTCGACCTCATTCGTTTTGGACAACGGAGTGACCGTTGGCGCTTTGGTGGCAGCGAACCCGCTGGGTAGTGTGACAACGCCGGGTGATCGCCACTTCTGGGCCGCCCCGTTCGAGATTGGCGATGAATTTGGCGGTTTAGGGCCTGATCCCAGCGCCGGACTGGGCCAACCGCAAATCAGCCGTAAGTCGCAGGCCATGCGTGCCGACCCGCAGAGGGCCAACACGACGATAGCAATCGTTGCCACCGACGCGGCCCTCTCCAAACCTCAATGTCAGAGACTGGCGGTCGCCGCCCATGATGGGATCGCGCGCGCAATCGTTCCCGCGCATACGCCGGGCGATGGCGATCTGGTGTTTGGCGTCAGCACCGGGGCAAAGCCCATGACCTCGGAGGTCGAGCTTGGGCAGATCGGCCATGCGGCCTCTCTCTGTCTGGCGCGGGCGATCGCGCGGGCGGTTTATCTTGCGACACCTGTCTACGACGATTTGCTACCTTGCTGGTCGACTCTAAACGCGACAGATTAGAAACGCCTGTACAAGCGCCTATAGGCGCGTATGCGCGGCAATCTGCGCGTTGACTCTGGGCCGTTCAAAAGCACCATCTGCGCAAGCCACCAAGTATCGGAGCCAAAATATGAATCGCATCCTAGCTACAGCAATCATCGGCCTGCTGGCCCTGCCAGCCTATGCGGAAGGCGACGCCGAAGCAGGCAAGAAAGCCTTTAACAAGTGCAAATCCTGCCACATGATCGCAGACCCAGAGGGCGAAGTGATCGTCAAGGGCGGCAAGACCGGGCCGAACCTCTATGGCATCGCGGGTCGGACTGCGGGCACCTATGAGGGATTCAAATACGGTGACAGCATCGTTGCTGCCGGTGAAAACGGGCTGGTTTGGGACGAAGAGAGTTTCGTCGCTTATTCGCAGGACCCTAAAGCGTTCCTGAAGGATTACCTGGGCGAGACCTCGGCCAAATCCAAGATGTCGTTCCGTCTGAAAAAAGGCGGCGAGGATGTCTATGCCTACATCGTGAGCGTCTCTGGCCAGTAAAATCGGCCGAAAATCCTGTTGGACATGACGAAAGGCCGCACACCTGCGGCCTTTCGTGCGATTGATAACCTGACCAATCATTGCCACTTTCGTTCCATGCGGTGCCTGTGCTCAGCCTTATGACACCGAACCGCCACGCCGATCTGGCCACTACATAACCCCAAATTCCCGCTGTTCCGGCGGATCGGCATCAGGAGATGACAGATGGGATTGATGATTCCGGCCTGGGTTGATGGCCAATTGACCCCCGTCGACAAGCTGGAGGCGCATGAAAAGGGCCTCAAGCACAAGGCCGTGTCTGTCTTTGTCGTGCGGGGCACCGAAATTCTGCTGCAGCGTCGCGCCATGGGCAAATATCACACGCCGGGTCTTTGGGCGAATACCTGCTGCACGCATCCCGACTGGAACGAAAGCGCCTCAGCCTGCGCTGTGCGTCGCCTGCGTGAGGAATTAGGGATCACCGGCCTTTACCCGGAATACCGCCACCGGCTGGAATATCACGCTGATGTTGGCAACAGCATGGTGGAACATGAGGTCGTTGACGTCTTCCTCGCCCATGTCCGTGGACCGTTGAAAATCGAGCCTAACCCGGACGAAGTGATGGATATCCGCTGGATCGACTACCATGATCTGCTGGCCGAAGTGCGCCGCCATCCCACCCGTTTTACGCCGTGGCTCAAGATCTACCTCGCCAACCATGCCGACACGATTTTTGGCCCAGATCTGATCATCTCGGCCAAGAGGTAAGCGCTGCGCCTTGCAAGGACCGCCCAAGCCGCCTACATCATCGCGTCATGGCCAAGCAGAAGACAGACCCGAATTACAAAGTCATCGCCGAGAACCGGCGCGCCCGCTTCGATTACGCAATCGAAGAGGATATCGAGTGCGGCATCATGCTGGAGGGCTCTGAGGTCAAATCCCTGCGGGCGGGCGGATCGAACATCGCCGAAAGCTATGCCTCGGTCGACGACGGTGAGCTATGGCTGATCAACAGCTACATTGCCCCCTATGAGCAAGCCAAGGTGTTCAAGCATGAAGAGCGCCGCCGCCGCAAGCTGCTGGTGTCGCGCAAAGAGCTGTCAAACCTTTGGAATGCAACCCAGCGCAAGGGCATGACGCTGGTGCCGTTGGTGCTGTATTTCAACCACAAGGGCCGGGCGAAGCTGAAGATCGGGATCGCCAAGGGTAAAAAGCTGCATGACAAGCGCGAAACTCAGGCCAAGCGGGATTGGTCGCGGCAGAAGCAGCGGCTGATGAAAGATCACAGCTAAATTGAAACGCTGTTGAGGGCGGTGCCGGGCTGAAGCCCGGCCTACTTGGTGTTTGGAGACCGATCAGAACGCCATGGCCGCCTGAACGGCGCGTTTCCAACGGGAATAGGCGGCGTCGCGATCCTCTTGCGGCATGTCAGGCTCGAATCTTTGATCCAACTGCCATGTCTCGGCGAAACCATCCTGATCAGGGTAGACTTCAGCCTTCATGCCCGCCAGCCAGGCCGCGCCCAAGGCGGTTGTTTCCTGCATCACGGGCCGATCCACTGGCGCGCCCAGAATGTTCGAGAGTCCCTGCATGGCCCAGTCAGATGCGCTCATCCCGCCATCGACGCGCAGGATCACCTCTGCCTCGGCCCCCCAGTCGCCCTGCATGGCGTGCCACAGGTCTCGGGTCTGGAAAGCGATGCTTTCCAGTGTGGCACGGGTGATTTCGGCCCGGCCCGAGTTGCGGGTCAGCCCGAACACTGCGCCACGGCAATCCGGCTTCCAGTAGGGCGCGCCCAGCCCGGTGAAGGCGGGCACCAGCACCACGTGCTGGTTCGGATCGGCCTGCTTGGCCAGATCGCCGCTCTGCGGGGCCGAGTCGATGATCTGTAGCGCGTCGCGCAGCCACTGCACGGCGGCCCCGGCAATAAAGATCGAGCCTTCTAGCGCATAGGTCCGTTGCCCATCCAGCTGATACCCGATCGTGGTGAGTAGACGGTTCTTCGAGGCAACCGGCTGCGTGCCGGTGTTCAACAGGGCAAAGCAGCCAGTCCCATAGGTCGATTTCATCATGCCGGGCTGGAAGCAAGCCTGTCCGATAGTGGCGGCCTGCTGGTCCCCGGCCACGCCCAGAATAGGGACATTGCCGCCAAGCAGCTTTGTCGCGCCGAAATCAGCGGCGCAATCCAGCACCTCTGGCAGCATCGCCATCGGGACGTCCAGCAGATCGCAGATCTCAACGCTCCATGCGCCTTTGTGGATGTCGAACAACAGGGTCCGGGCGGCGTTGGTGGCATCGGTGACGTGCTTACGCCCTTCGGTCAGCCGCCAGATCAGGAAACTGTCGATGGTGCCGAACAGCAACTCTCCGGCTTCGGCCTTTTCGCGGGCGCCGGGAACGGTATCCAACAGCCATTTGACCTTGGTGCCCGAGAAATACGGGTCCAAAAGCAGCCCGGTTTGCAGGGTCACGTCATCCTCGCACCCGGCTTGTTTGTAGCGGGCGCATATATCGGCGGTGCGGCGGTCTTGCCAGACAATGGCATTGTGGATCGCCTTGCCGGTGGACTTGTCCCAAACAACGGTGGTTTCACGCTGGTTGGTGATGCCGATCCCGGCGATTTGCGCAGGCGTTGTGCCCGTGGTTTCCATCACCTCCTGACAAACGCTCAGAACGCTGTTCCAGATATCCTCGACATCATGTTCAACCCAGCCTTCCTGCGGGAAATGCTGGGGAAATTCCTGCTGCGCCGTGCCCACGCGCTGCATCTGAGCGTCAAACAAAATGGCGCGCGATGATGTCGTGCCCTGATCAATAGCCAGAATATATGTCATGCCCGCGTTCCTCCCCCGGTGGTGTTTTGCGGGACTTTAGCGCAAACACTCGCGCAGGGGCCAGAGCAGAAATCAGGCTGCAGCGACCGGTATATTGTCGATCAGCCGAACGCCATCCGCCCAGGCGGTGACGAACAGGCGGGCCGGGCGGTCTGCGCGGGAAAGGGCCTGCAGCGTCTCAGAGCAGCGCAGGTCGATATATTCGACCTCGGTGAAGCCCGCCTCAACCAGGGTGTCCCGTGCAGCTTGCGCAAGCGGCGCGAAATCCGCGCCCTGTGACAGCGCCTCTGCCATTTCGCGCATGATCTGGTTCTTCTGCGCCGCGATCTGCAGACCTTCGGCTGAGAGGCGCAGGTTGCGTGAGGACATCGCCAAGCCTGATGGCTCACGTACGGTGGGGCAGCCGACGACCTCGATCGGGATATCCAAGTCACGGGCCATGCGCCGCACGACCAACAGCTGTTGGTAGTCTTTTTCCCCGAAATAGGCTCGGTCCGCCTGGGTTTGCAGGAACAGTTTGGCGACCACGGTGGCGACGCCTTCGAAGTGACCGGGGCGGAAGGGCCCCTCCATCACATCGGTCAGGCCCGCGACCGCTACAGTCGTCGAGAACCCCTCGGGATAAATCTGATCCGGGTCCGGCACATAGATCGCGTCAACACCATAGGGGGAGAGCTTTTCGGCGTCCTCATGCTCGGTGCGCGGGTAGTTGGCCAGATCCTCGGGGTTGTTGAACTGTTTGGGGTTCACAAAGATTGTGACAATCACGCGGTCGCATCCGGCCTTGGCCGCCTCAACCAGTGACAAATGCCCCTGATGCAGCGCGCCCATTGTGGGGACGACGCCGATGACCTCTCCGTCACGGTGCCATCGCGTGGTCAAGGCCCGCAGGTCCGCCAATCGGCGCAGAATAGGCGCGGTCATGTGCTGGCGCCCTTGGGGGCCTGATCCGCAAACACATGCTCATCCGCAGGGAAGGTGCGGGCGCGCACCTCGGCGGCGTATTCGGCAATGGCGGCTTCGGCCAATGGGCCAAGTTCGGCGTAGCGTTTGACGAATTTCGGTTTGAACGCGGTGAAAAAGCCAACCATGTCGTCGACCACAAGAATCTGTCCATCACAGCCGGCCGAGGCTCCGATGCCGATGGTCGGGATTTCCACCTCAGCCGTGATCCGGTCGGCCAGACCTTGCGGAACCTTCTCTAACACGACCGAAAACGCACCTGCCTGTGCCACGGCGGCGGCATCAGCCAGAACCGCTTCGGCCTGTTCGTCCCTGCCTTGCACCTTATAGCCGCCCAGAGTGTTGATGGATTGCGGCGTCAGGCCGATATGGGCCATGACGGGAATGCCGCGCTTGACCAGAAATCGGATGGTTTCGGCCATCTCGACCCCGCCTTCCAGCTTGACCGCACCCGCACCGGTTTCCGCCATCAGGCGGGCGGCATTGCGGAAGGCTTGCGCGGGGCTTTCTTCGTAACTGCCAAACGGCATGTCGATCACCATCATCGCGCCTTCCAGCCCGCGCGCGACGGCCTGACCGTGCAGGATCATCATCTCCATCGTTACGCCAAGGGTCGATTCCAACCCGTGCAGCACCATTCCGACGCTGTCGCCAACAAGGACAAAGTCGCAATGGGCGTCCATCAGTCGGGCCATCGGTGTGGTGTAGGCCGTCAGACTGACCAAAGGATCGCCGCCTTTACGCGCGCGGATATCCTCGGCGTTCGGGGCTTTTTTGCGGGCTGTGGCGCTCATGCTCGGCTCCGGCACGGTTCATGTTGCAGCGCGGCATAACAGATCGGAGCGGGCCCGCGAAACCCCGGTTGCGCGAACATTTCCTTGAATGACCCTAGGTTTAAGGGAACACTGGCCTCCGATAGGCCCGAAATACGCGGCTACGTTGACATCAACGGGGAGAGATTTTCATGACAAAGCAGATGTTTCGAACCTTCGGATCGGTCTTGGCGCTCAGCGCCAGTGTGCTGGCGACGCAGGCATTGGCGAAATCCGACATCACCATTGCCATGCAGCTGGAGCCGCCGCATCTGGACCCGACCAGTGCCGCAGCGCAGGCCATTGATTCGGTTGTTTACACCAATATTTTCGAAGGTCTGACCCGGTTCATGGGCGACGGCTCGGTCGTGCCGGGGCTGGCGGAAAGCTGGGAAATCTCAGATGACGGCACGGTCTATACCTTCAAGCTGCGCGATGGCGTGACCTTCCATGATGGCACCACGATGGATGCCGAGGACGTCAAGTTCAGCCTGGATCGCGCCATGGCCGAGGACAGTGCGAATGCGCAGAAGGCGCTGTTTTCTGGCATCGAAAGTGTCGAGGCGGTGGAGCCCCTGACCGTCAAAGTGACCCTGTCCGAGCCGAACGGGAATTTCCTGTTCAACATGGCCTGGGGCGACGCCGTGATTGTGGCCTCAGACAGCATCGACGACATCAAGACCAACCCGGTCGGAACCGGGGCGTTCACCTTTGGCGAATGGGTGCAGGGCGACAGCATCACGCTGAACCGCAATCCCGATTATTGGGGCGATCAGCCCGCGTTAGAGGCGGCTACGTTCAAGTTCATCTCGGATCCGACCGCCGCTTTTGCAGCCATGATGGCCGAGGATGTGGATGTGTTCGACAATTTCCCCGCGCCCGAGAACCTGCCTCAGTTCGAGGCCGATCCACGCTTTCAGGTGCTTGTCGGCTCCACCGAGGGGGAGACGATCCTGTCTACGAACAACAAGCAGGAGCCCTTTGACGATATCCTCGTTCGGCAGGCACTGGCCCACGCGATTGACCGTCAGGCGATCATTGACGGAGCCATGTTCGGCTATGGCACCCCCATTGGCACCCATTTCGCGCCGCATCACCCGGCCTATGTCGATCTGACCGGGCAATCTGCCTATGACCCGGAAAAAGCTAAATCCCTGCTGGCCGAGGCCGGCTTGGCAGACGGGTTCGAAACCACCCTGCATTTGCCGCCCCCGTCCTATGCGCGCCGAGGTGGAGAGATCATCGCCGCTCAATTGGCCGAGGTCGGGATCAAGGCCGAGATCATCAATGTCGAATGGGCGCAGTGGTTGGAATCGGTCTTCAAGGGCAAGGATTTCGGTCTGACTATCGTCAGCCATACCGAGCCGATGGATATCGGCATCTACGCCCGGCCCGATTACTATTTCCAGTATGAAAGCTCGGATTTCCAGGCGCTGATGGATCTGCTGAACACCACAACCGACCCGGATGAGCGCACCCGCCTGATGGGTGAGGCACAGCGGCTGATCTCCAGCGACTATGTCAACGGCTACCTGTTCCAATTGGCCAAGCTCGGCGTGGCCAAAGCAGGCGTTCAGGGGCTGTGGCAGAATGCGCCAACAGCCGCCATTGATCTGACCGCGATCAGCTGGGCCGAGTAACCTTCGGGGCTAACCCGCCCCATCAATCAGCCAATTGCTATGAACCCAGCCCTTGCGACGGGGCTGGCCATAGTAGACGCCGATCCACTCCCCTTGTTGTGCACAGGTGCGGACTGTGTCGCCGTTGCGCAGTTGGTCGACCTGGAAATAGTTTGACCCCGGTCCCGTGCGCACAGCCAGAAAGCCATCACCGTTTGGATCCAGACCCGAGACGATACTGGCCGCGCATCCTGCGGCTTGCCCGTCTTCGGTGATCACGAAATCCACATCCAGTTGCTGAGCGGGCGCCGCGCCCGCTGCGGCTAAAAACAAAGCCGCAAGTACAGGTATTCTCATCATCAATTTCCTTTCAAACAATGGTCTCAGGATAGGGCCCGCACTGATTCTCGACAATGGAACTGGTGCTGGACCCAAAGCGCGGCCCGGCCTAACGTGGCGCTGATGCTTCGCTATGCCCTCAAACGTCTGATTTCGCTAGTGATCAGCCTGGCGGTTGCCTCGGTGGTGATCTTCGCCGTGATCGAGATCGCACCGGGGGATCCAGCCTCATTCATGCTGGGCGTCAACGCGCAGCCCGATACGCTGGCCGCTCTGAGGGCCGAGTTGGGGTTGGATATGTCCAAACTTGATCGGTACTTTAATTGGATTGGTGGCATGCTGGTCGGCGATTTTGGTACCTCCTACACCTATCGCACGCCGGTGTCGCAGATGATCGCGGATCGGCTGTGGGTGTCCTTACCGCTGGCGCTCTATGCGCTGACCCTGTCCACCCTGATTGCCTTTCCAGCGGGAATCTACGCCGCCGCCCGGCGCGGGAAACCGGGCGATCTGACGGTCATGGGGGCCACGCAACTGGGCATTGCCGTGCCGAACTTCTGGTTCGCGATGATGCTGGTGCTGATCTTCGCCATCAACCTCCGCTGGTTCAACGCCGGAGGGTTCGCCGGTTGGGACAAGGGGTTCTGGACCGGGATGCATTCTCTGACCCTGCCTGCCATCGCTTTGGCACTGCCACAAGCGGCTATTCTGGCGCGGGTGATGCGGTCGTCGCTGCTCGACATACTTGGCGAGGATTTCATGCGCACCGCCCGAGCCAAGGGGCTTTCCCGTCGTCAGGCGCTGTGGAGACACGGAGTGCGCAATGCACTGATCCCGGTGCTGACGATCATCGGGCTACAGTTTTCGTTCCTGCTGGCTGGGTCGATCATCATCGAGCAGGTCTTCTATCTGCCCGGCCTCGGGCGTTTGGTGTTTCAGGCGATCTCGGCCCGTGATCTGATCGTCGTGGAATCCGTGGTGATGCTTCTGGTCTTCGCCGTCATCACCGTGAACTTTCTGGTCGATCTGGCCTATGCCGCCGTTGACCCACGGCTGAGGAGCCGGACATGAGCCGAAACCTGATCCTTGGCGCAGTGCTGTCGTCTCTGGTTCTGCTGGCGGCGCTGATCTCGTTTGTCTGGACGCCTTATGACCACGCCGCGCTGGACATTCCCGCGAAACTGCAGCCACCCAACGCGCAGCATTGGTTCGGCACCGATCACTTCGGGCGCGACATTTTCTCGATGATCATGGTCGGCGCGCGCACGTCCATCGCCGTTGCGTTGGTGGCGGTGGGGATCGGTATGGCGTTGGGCGTGCCCTTGGGCCTGACAGCGGCCGCACGCAAGGGATCTTGGCTGGATGAAGTCATCATGCGCGGTAATGATCTGGTCTTTGCCTTCCCCTCTCTGGTCATTGCCATCCTGATCACAGCCGTTTTTGGTGCCGGAGCGATCAATGCGATCATCGCCATCGGTATCTTCAACATCCCCGTCTTCGCCCGCATCACGCGAGGGGCGGCGCTGTCCTTGTGGGAGCGTGAGTTCATCCTCGCCGCCCGTGTCTCGGGCAAGGGAGCTGCACGGATCTCGGCGGAGCATATCCTGCCCAATGTCGCAAACCTGCTGATCGTTCAGGGAACCATCCAGTTCAGCCTTGGAATCCTAGCCGAGGCGGGCTTGTCCTATGTCGGTCTCGGCGCGCAACCACCCACGCCAAGCTGGGGCCGGATGCTGGCCGATGCGCAGACGATGGTCAGTTTTGCCCCGCATTTGGCTCTAATTCCGGGTCTGGCAATCATTGTGACGGTGTTGGGTCTGAACTTGCTGGGTGACGGTCTGCGCGACTGGCTGGACCCCCGCATTCGGGTGGCGCGGGCATGAGTTTGTTGCGGATCGAAAACCTGTCTCTGGCCATTCATGAAGCTGAGATTCTGAAGCAAGTCAGTCTGTCAATTGCGCCCGGTCAGATCGTGGCGGTCACGGGAGAGAGCGGCTCGGGCAAGTCCATGACTGCGCTGGCCATCATGCAACTGATGCCAGACGGCGCGAGCACCGACGGGTCGATACATCTGGACGGGCAAGAGATTCTAAACCTGCCTGAGACTGAAATGTGCGCCCTTCGCGGCGCGTCGATCGGAATGGTGTTTCAGGAACCGATGACCGCTCTGAACCCGGTCAAAACCATCGGTGATCAGGTTATGGAGACCATCCTGATCCACAAAGCGATGCCCCGCGCGCAAGCTGAGGCCCGCGCGCAAGAGGTTCTCAGCCGTGTTGGCCTGCCTCCTAACCGTTTCCCTCTGTCCCGCTACCCGCATGAGCTGTCGGGCGGTCAGCGTCAGCGCGTGGTCATAGCGATGGCGATCGCACTCAGGCCCAAACTGCTGATTGCGGATGAGCCCACGACAGCCCTGGACGTGACCACTCAGGCCCAGATTCTGGACCTGCTGAAAGGGCTGGTGCGCGAATACGACATGGGGCTTCTGATGATCACCCATGATCTGGCCGTGGTGGCCGATATGGCGGATCAGATCGTGGTCATGCGCCGGGGCGAAGTGGTCGAGAGCGGCGCAACCGACCATCTGCTTAAGAACATGCAGCACCCCTATACGCGGATGCTGTTTGACGCCTCGAACCATCAGGTTGTTTTACCCGAGACTGAGGAGGAAACGCCCTTGCTTGAGGTCACAGACGTGGTCCGTGACTACCGCCTGCCGCGCACGGGCCTGTTCTCAAAGCCCGCTCATATGCGGGCGGTGGACACGGTCAGCTTTACCCTCAACCGCGGAGAGCGTCTGGGTCTGGTCGGAGAGTCAGGATGTGGAAAATCGACCCTAACGCGGGCTATTCTTGGCCTTGAGGAGGTTCAATCCGGCGAAATCCAGCTAGATGGCGTACCCGTTTTCTCGGGCCACAAGCCAAATCTCGACGTGCGCCGCAAGATGCAGGTCGTGTTTCAAGACCCCTATGGCAGCTTCAATCCGCGCCACCGCGTCGCGCGGTTGATCACGGAGCCGTTTCACCTGCTGGAAACCCCTCCGACCGGGTCCGAGCGTCAGGACAGGATCGCCGAGATGCTTCGCGCTGTCGGCCTCAGCCCGGATGATGCCGGGAAATACATCCACGAATTCTCGGGCGGGCAGCGCCAACGGATCGCCATTGCCCGCGCGTTGATCATCCGCCCAGAACTGATCCTTTTTGATGAGGCAGTCTCGGCCCTCGACGTGTCGGTCAGGGCGCAGATCCTCGATCTTCTGGCGGAACTGTGCGCGGCCTATGATCTGACCTACCTGTTCATCAGCCACGATCTGAGCGTCGTGCGTACGATCACGGATCGGGTAATGGTGATGCAGGCCGGGAAAATCGTCGAACAAGGCGAGACTGAGGATGTCTTTGCCAATCCCGGTCACCCCTATACCCGCAAGCTGATCTCTGCCGCGCCGCAATTGCCCGAGATCGGCCGCAAAATCGCATGTTATTCTCTATGTTAGAGCCTAAATACAGGAGTTCCCAATGACTAACCCGATTTGGTTCGACCCCAGCCAATGCCTGATCGGCGGGGAATGGCAAAGACCGGAAGCAGGGGAATACTTGCCGCTTGTGAACCCTTCGGACGGGTCGGAACTCTGCCAGATCGCACGTGGTCAGCAGGCCGATATCGACGTGGCCGTTGCTGCCGCGCGATTTGCGTTGGATGGAGACTGGGGCCGGATGCCCGCGTTTGAGAGGGGGCGCATCCTGAGCAGACTTGGGCAATTGGTTCTGAACCGGGTGGACGAACTGGCCCGGCTTGAGGCGATGGACGTGGGCAAACCGCTGACCCAGGCCCGCGCCGATGCCATCGCTTTCGCGCGGTATTGCGAATTCTACGGAGGTGCGGCGGATAAGGTGATGGGTGAGACTATCCCCTATCTAGACGGATACACCGTCTACACCCTGCGCGAGCCGCATGGGGTCACGGGACATATCGTGCCGTGGAATTACCCGATGCAGATCATTGGGCGCTCGGTCGGGGCGGCGCTGGCCATGGGCAATGCATGCGTTCTGAAACCCGCAGAAGAGGCCTGCCTGACCGCCCTCGCCTTCGCCCATCTGGCGGTTGAGGCCGGTTTACCCACCGGGGCGCTGAATGTCGTCCCCGGTTTGGGGGCCGAGGCTGGCGCGGCGCTGTCCGGGCATCCGGGGGTCGATCATATCTCGTTCACCGGGTCGGTCGCGACGGGCGCTTTGGTGCAGCAGGCGGCAGGGCGCAATGTCGTTCCCGTGACACTGGAACTGGGCGGGAAGTCCCCGCAATTGGTGTTCGAAGACGCCGATCTGGAGGCGGCCCTGCCGTTTCTGGTCAATGCGGGCATTCAGAACGCGGGGCAAACCTGTTCGGCATCGTCGCGCATTCTAGTGCAGCGCGGTTTGTATGAGCGGGTCAAGGAGCAGATGGCCGAGGCCTACGCGCAACTGACCGTCGGGCCTGCGTTAGACGACCTGCGAGTAGGGCCGCTGATCTCGGATCGGCAGAAGGCAATTGTTTCCGGGTTTTTGTCCAAAGGCGCGGATTTGGCGATTGCAGGCCAGGGGCAGATCGTTCCGGAGGCACCAGAAGCGGGGGCCTATGTGCGCCCGACCCTCTTCGCCGATGTGCCAGCAGATCACGCTCTGGCCCGGGAAGAGATCTTTGGCCCAGTGCAGGTCTTGATCCCGTTTGAGACCGAAGAACAGGCTCTAACCATAGCCAATAGCACCGACTATGGATTGGTCGCCAGCATCTGGACGCGTGACGGGGCGCGGCAGATGCGATTGGCCAAGCGCCTGCGTTCGGGGCAGGTGTTCATCAACAACTACGGCGCAGGCGGAGGCGTAGAGCTACCGTTCGGAGGGGTCGGGAAATCCGGCCACGGTCGCGAAAAAGGGTTCGAGGCTCTCTATGGCTTTTCGCAACTCAAGACGGTGGCCGCCCTGCACGGCTAGAGCGTTTGCGTTTAATTTGAATCGAAATGCGCTGCGTCTCCCTGCGGTCGAACGCGCATTTCGATGGCTTTCTCTCGGTTAAAACGCAAAGCGATCTAAACGATCACCTCGATCGGTTTCTGCGCACCAACGCCGAACACCCGCTTGTAGCGCTCGATTTCCTCGGCAGGTCCCATGGCCTTTTCCGGGTTGTCCGACAGTTTGACCGTCGGGCGCCCATTGGCAGACACCGCCTTGCACACCAGCGAGAACGGCGCCAACGCGTCATCCGGCACAAGTCCGCGGAAATCGTTGGTCAGCAATGTGCCCCAGCCGAAGGAGATATTGGTGCGCCCTGCGAACTGGCTGTGCAGCTCCTTGATCTTGTCGACGTCCAGCCCGTCCGAAAAGATGATCCGCTTCTGCTTAGGATCCTCGCCACGTGACGTCCACCAGTCGATCGCGACCTCGGCACCTGCTGCGGGATCGCCGCTGTCGATGCGGATGCCTGTCCATCCGGCCAGCCAGTCCGGGGCGTGATCCAGAAACCCTTTGGTGCCATAGGTGTCAGGCAATATGATGCGCAGATTGCCCTCATGTTCGTCATGCCAGTCGCTGAGGACGTCATAGGGGGCCTGCGCCAGCGCCTCATCCGTATCGGCGAGGGCGGAATAGACCATGGGCAGTTCATGCGCGTTGGTGCCGATGGCCTCAACCTCGCGCCGCATCGCGATCAGGCAGTTCGAGGTGCCGGTGAAGGATTTGCCCAGCCCCTCGATCATGGCCTGAACGCACCAATCTTGCCAAAGGAAGGAATGCCGCCGCCGCGTGCCAAAATCCGCGATCCCAAGCCCGTCTATGGAACCCAGCTGTTCGATCTTTTCCCACACACGCGTCATCGCACGGGCATAGAGCACCTGAAGTTCGAACCGACGCATGTGGTTCAGCACCGCGCGCGAGCGTAGCTCCATCAGCACCGCGAGCGCCGGGATTTCCCACAGCATGACCTCATGCCATTTGCCCTCGAAGGTCAGTTCGTATTGGTCGCCTTTACGCTCCAGATGGTAGGGCGGCAGGCGCATATTCTCGAACCACTCCATGAAATCAGAGCGGAACATCTGCCGTTTGCCGTAGAACATATTGCCCCGCAGCCAGGTGCTTTCCCCCCGGCTGAGGCTGAGCGAACGGATGTGATCCAGCTGTTCCCGCAGTTCACCTTCGTCAATTAAACGGGCCAGTGGCACGTGATTCGAGCGGTTGATCAGGGAAAACGCGACATCTGTTTGGGGCTTGTTGCGAAACACTGACTGGCACATCAGCAGTTTGTAGAAATCCGTGTCGATCAAAGACCGCACAATCGGGTCGATCTTCCATTTGTGATTGTAGACACGGGTCGCGATGTCGACCATGGGGAACTCCTGCAATTTCCGTTGTTAGATCAATCAGCACGGTGAATGGCAAGAGTCGCTGATTCGGTGACAATGCCCGTTTGGCGTCACAATGCGGGCTTATTGTCCGGTGTTTTCACCAATTAGTGATGGGGTGGGATGGAAAGACAAAACTGATGGTTGTTAATGAGTTTGCTGTACGATTTTGATATGGTTGTAAGACCGGCGGAAGGGGATGTTCCGGCTCAGGTCTTTGCGCGGTTCAGAGATGTGAAGACCTCTGACGCGTTGCGAGGGGCTTCCCCAGGGATTCGTATGATGTTCCAGGACGCGGGGTTCGATCTCGACTCCCATGTCAGTGGCATCGTGCCGGACAAGTTTCCAACCGAAGACCTGCCCGACCGAACCCGGATACTGCGCACTCTATTCGACAACATCAAAACCCGCGGTGTGCGGGGCGAATATTGTGGTGAGTTCGATCTGCGGCAATTCCTCGGCCACATTCGCCGCGCCGAGGCAGTTGATGGGCTTGTCCGGGTTGTTCCCGTTCAGCGCCCTCCGGTGCCACAGCCTGACATGCCCAAACGCAGGACGGCAAAGGGGCGGATTGGTGTTGGTCTTGGAGTTGCGGTGATTCTATTCGCGGTGTTTAAGTATCTCGCAGAAACGGGTGCAGCGCCTTAGTCGGCCAGAGTAACCCCGGCTGCCTGCATAGCCTGTTGCGCCGCAGCCAGTGAACCCTCCATGTCAATCGCACGGCAGGCGCTTTGCATGACGGTGACGTCAAAGCCCAGCTTCGCGGCATCAACGGCCGAATAGTGAACACAGAAATCGGTCGCGAGCCCCACGAGGGTCAGTTGCGAAATGCCGCGCGTGTCCAGATACCCTTTCAACCCGGTCGGCGTCGCCTGATCATTCTCGAAAAACGCCGAATAGCTGTCTATGGCGCTTCGGAACCCTTTGCGGATGATCAGGTCGCCATCCGTGCGCAAATCTGGGTGAAAACCCGCGCCATCGGTGCCCTGCACGCAATGGTCGGGCCACAGAACCTGTGGGCCATAGGGCATCTCAGTCATTTCAAAGGGGGCCTTGCCCGGATGCGAACTGGCGAATGAGGAATGCCCCGCCGGATGCCAGTCCTGCGTCAGGATGACGGCATCGAACCTGTCCATCATGGCATTGATCGGGGCAACGATCTCGTCCCCTCCGGCCACGGCCAACGCTCCGCCGGGGCAGAAATCGTTCTGGACGTCGATGACAAGCAGGGCATGGGTCATGGCAATCTCTCCTTTTGTCTATCGGTACGGTGCAGTGCAGGAAGCGTCAATCCGATCCCTTGCGACTCTGCGCTGTCAGGTTTAGACCGCGCGCATGTACACGATCGCTGCCCTCTATCATTTCACCCGTTTCGCTGATCACGCCGCCCTGCGCGCGCCGCTGCTGGACCTGTGCCGCGCGCAATCGGTCAAAGGCACCCTGTTGCTGGCGCAAGAGGGGATCAATGGCACGATTGCTGGCCCCCGCTTCGGGATTGACGCCGTTCTGGCGCATATCAAGGCCTTGCCGGGCTGCTCCGATCTGGAGTGGAAAGAGGCCACCTCCGACCATCCGCCTTTTGGCAAGATGAAGGTGCGTCTGAAGAAAGAGATCGTGACCATGGGCCAGCCCGATGTCGATCCGCGCGCCCGCGTTGGCAACTATGTCGAACCAGAGGAATGGAATGATCTGATCCGCTCGGACGATGTGGTCGTGATCGACACGCGCAACGACTATGAAGTGGCGATTGGCACGTTTGAGGGCGCAATAGACCCTGAAACCGCCAGCTTTCGTGAATTTCCCGACTGGTGGGAGCAGAACAAGGACCGGTTCCACAACAAGCGTGTCGCGATGTTCTGCACCGGTGGTATCCGCTGCGAGAAATCCACCAATTTCCTGCTGGGGCAGGGGGTCGAGGATGTCTATCACCTCAAAGGTGGCATCCTGCGCTATCTCGAAGAAATGCCCGCCGAGGACAGCACTTGGAAGGGCGAGTGTTTTGTCTTCGACAATCGTGTGTCGGTTGGCCACGGTCTGGTCGAGGGGCCGCACAACCTGTGCCACGGATGCCGCCGCCCGATCCTGCCCGAAGATGTGAAGCGCCCGGAATATGAACATGGCGTGTCCTGCCATCTCTGCGTGGATGAGACGTCGGAGGCCGACAAGATGCGTTTCCGCGAACGTCAGAAACAGATCCTTCTGGCCCGCGCGCGCGGCGATGAGCATCTGGGCAGCGTCTGAATTCCGCTTGCAGGTCGGAGGGGAATCCCGATGATTATCGCCGGATTGCTGTGATGGAGATTCAATGACCCGCAAACCGACAACTCTGGCGGAATGGAAATCGACCTTCCTGGCCGCTGCCGGGTTGGTGCTGGCCAGTTTCCTGGCATGGTTCGGCCTGTCGCGGTTGAGTGAGACCACCGCTGGGGACACGATCGGCACCATTGCCTCGGTCGCGTTGCTGATTTGGCTGGTGTCGCAGTCGTGGTACTACATGACCCAGGTGAAGTCGCCGCGCAGGTTGTTGTTCCTGATGGGTGTTTCTTTCATTCAGGTCGTGCCGTTCCTGTTTGCGGCCGTTTACGGTGCCTTTGGCTACAACGACAATTGCGTTCTCGGGGCGGAAGGCCCTGCTGATATCCTGTATTTCTCCTATGTCACCTTCACCACAGTCGGGTATGGCGACATGAGCCCAACAGGCCTGTGCCGCGGCTTGGCCGTGTCCGAGGCCGTCACAGGGTATATCCTTTTGGGCATGTTCGTAGCGGCTGCTGTGTCACTTTATTCGCGAAACCACGCGCATTAAATCGTTTTGCGTTTTACCTAAAGCAAAGCCATCGAAATGCGCGTTCGACCGCAGGGAGAGGCAGCGCATTGCGGTTCAAATCAAACGCAAAACGATCTTGGCTCTATTTATTCTGGTCGATCCAAAGCGACATCAACTGTTTGTCGCGAAAGCACTCGGACGGGATCGGGCGACGTTTGCTGCGCGATATCCGTTCAGCAAAGGCGACCTGCTTGCCGGTCGGGTAGTTGGCAAAGGGCGATGGATCCTCGGGCTTGTGAGCCGAGATCCAAGCAGACATGGACTTCCGGTCACGTTGCGCCTCAACCGGGATTTCCAGTGCGGTCTGCTCGGCGATGGCGCGGGCATAGCGCATCTGCCGATCTGTGACCGGCAGCAGGTGGTAGTCGTTCGAAGGGCCGTTTAGGGCCTGATTTCGGGCGTGGTAAGACATCGGAATGTTCCTCTGACTATGTGGAACATAAATAGAACACTAACTCTTTTTTTCAAGGGCACGGCGATTCACATCAGCGGGCGTTTGCCGTGATTCAGTTTTATTGACTGACCAATCAACAAAAGATACACGCTTGGGAAATTGCTTCGGAAAAGGAACCCGGCATGAAATTTCAGCCCAAGGCGAGCCATTTCATCAATGGCGCATATGTCGAAGACACCAACGGCGCGCCGATTGATGTGATCTATCCTGCAACGGGTGAGGTCATTGCCCGGCTGCATTCAGCCACGCCCGAGATCGTTGATCAGGCTTTGAACAGTGCAAAAGCGGCGCAAGCGGAATGGGCAGCCATGTCCGGGACCGAGCGTGGCCGTGTTCTGCGCCGCGCCGCAGACATCATGCGCAACCGCAATTACGACCTGTCGGTTCTGGAAACACATGACACCGGTAAACCCCTGCAAGAGACGCTGGCGGCCGATGCGACCTCGGGCGCGGATGCGCTGGAGTATTTCGGAGGGCTGGCCGCATCCCTGACCGGTGAACACATCCCTCTGGGCGGTGGAGACTTCGTCTACACCATCCGCGAGGCGCTGGGCGTTTGCGTCGGGATCGGCGCGTGGAACTACCCAAGCCAGATCGCTTGTTGGAAGGGCGCGCCGGCGTTGGCCTGCGGAAATACGATGGTGTTCAAACCGTCTGAAACGACCCCGCTCTCTGCGTTAAAAGTGGCCGAGATCCTGATCGAGGCAGGTGCACCCAAGGGCATTTACAACGTGATTCAGGGCTATGGCGATGTGGGTGCATCGCTGGTGACTGATGCGCGCGTTGCCAAAGTGTCTTTGACCGGCTCGGTGCCGACCGGCCGCAAGGTCTATGCCGCGGCCGCCGATGGCATGAAGCATGTGACCATGGAACTGGGCGGCAAATCCCCCATGATCGTGTTCGACGACGCCGATATCGAAAACGCGGTCTCAGGCGCAATTCTGGGCAATTTCTATTCTTCGGGTCAGGTCTGTTCGAACGGCACACGCGTGTTCGTCCAAAAAGGTATCAAAGAGGCGTTTCTGACCCGCTTGGCCGAACGTCTGGCAACCGCCAAGATCGGCGATCCGCTGGATGAAGAGGTCAACTTTGGCCCCATGGTCAGCGAAAATCAGATGAACATCGTGCTGGGCTACGTGGAAAAGGGCACGGCCGAAGGCGCGCGGCTGGTTTATGGCGGCGCGCGCATCGAGGGTGAAGGGTTCTACATGCAACCCACCGTATTCGCGGACGTGACCGACGACATGACCATCGCCCTCGAAGAGATCTTTGGCCCGGTCATGTCCGTACTGGACTTCGACACGGAAGAAGAGGTTCTGTCCCGCGCCAATGACACCGAATTCGGCCTTGCGGCTGGGGTCTTCACCAACGATCTGACCCGCGCCCATCGCATCGTCGCCGGGTTCGAGGCCGGGACGTGCTACATCAACACCTACAACCTCGCCCCGGTTGAGGCGCCGTTCGGCGGGTCCAAGATGTCGGGTGTCGGTCGCGAGAACTCAAAACTCGCCATCAATCATTTCAGCGAGATGAAAACCGTTTACGTCTCGATGAACGACGTCGAGGCACCTTACTGATCAACTGTCTTATTGGCGCTCTGCTCTTTTCAATACACGAGTGGCAGAGCGCCGTTCTATCTCGATCTGGAATCTTGTTTTCTCTGAGTATCGCCATGGGGCGCAATTGCGTTTTTCGTGGGTTTCGCTGACCACCGATGTTCATTCTTTTTCAGAACGACTAAGCGCGCCTGAGACCCATTTCCCAAATCGCACGTGATTTAGGCTCAGGGTTCCAACCCAGTAGATGCCGGTCACGGCGAGAGCAACGGCCTAGAGATAAACTAGTATAGACATCGGCCTTTACCTCATTTTCCAAGTCGTGAACCATGCACAGGCTCGGAAAGCAAAATGTCTTGTGCCGAGGCGCTTTTGGGAAAATCTTGTTATCGGAACCTCTCAGCAAGTCGCCAACTTCCTTGGTCGGCGGTGTAAAGTTGGTCATGTTTCTTTGTGGCAAACGGTCGAAGGAACGCGCGAAGTCCTGTCAGAATTTTCATCAAGGTATTTATCCAGCGTCGCACTAAGGGGAACTAAGCTATTAGAGCGAAACAAATTTTTCGGAATCTGCGCTAGACCTTTGGTGTCATTGGTTGGGATCCGCCCCCTCATCGGGCGCGCGTTCTGGATCGGAGAGTAAACCGAACAGGTCTGCAATGTGCGCTCGGGCTTCCTCGCTGTCGGCCAGTAGGCTGTTGGCATCGGCGAGAGGCGTCTCAAGACGACGACGAGGCGCTAAGGCAAGCTTGCCCGAGATCTCAGCCAGGTTCGCAAATCGCCCTTCAGGTTCAATATTTTCGGGCAATCCAGCCAACCAGAAATACCGGTTCGCAACCTCGGTTTCGCCGAGGTCTCGGTACAAGTCTGCCGTCGCGCTCAGATCACCGATCGCCGCCAGTGCCTGAGCGCGCAGGGTATCTGCGGCTGCTGAGGCATCATCGGACAGTTCCAGCATCGCTTTGTGCGGTTTTTCGTCCAACAGTGCCGCGCGCGCGCGCAATCGTGCACGTTGGGATCGGTCCGTCGTGTCATGCGTGCGATTGGCAAAGGCAGAACTTTGAGCCGCAAACCCCAAAGCGCCCAAGCGGCCAGAAATCGCAATAGCGGCTTGTGTGGTCAAAGCCATCGAGTCGCCATCAGACATGGACATCACCTGTTTCAGAAAGGTTACATCGTTTGACCTTTCTTCCAGCAGATGTGTGTGACGGTTTAGAACATCCGCGCGATCATCACCCTCGGGCAGGGCTTGGATCAGGTCGTGGGCCGCATCGAATTCATTGTTCAAACTCAGCGCAACGATATGTGCGTGCTGCATCATTGGTCCGGTTTCAGATCCACGAAACTCCAACGCGTAGGCTGCGGCAAGGGCAACGTCCTGAGAGGATACGGCCCCTCGTTCTGCCCAGCGCTTCTCGACCAAACGCGCCAAGGCCAGAGGGGCATCTGTTGCTGTTTCTGGCGCAGAAATGACGTCTTCCAAGATGGCATCGGCCACCTCAGAGTCGCCTTCGGCCTGAGCGATCCGAGCCTTGGCCACACTGGGCTGTTCCTCCGTTTCAACGCGATCAACGGAACGCATCACCCGCCGCGCCGCTTCCAGCTTATCAGCTTCAACCAAAATCGATGACAGTCTTGGGCCCAAACTGCGGCGCAAATGTCGGGGAAGGCTGGAGAAAGACTGCTCTATCGCGTCCAGATCAGCATCAAGGCTCAGCGTTTGCTCGCTTAGTGCTGACCAGAAAGCCGCATGGCTACTACAGCGCTGAAGACCTCGAAACGGGCTATCTTCTGCGGGCTCACGGTGATCCACAAGCCCGGCTATGGCTTGCACCCAGCTTTGCTCTTCGGAATGCCCTTCAACCAGAGCAAGCGAGGAGACAGCTTCCGCTCCGAACCCGAAAAAAGCGTAGAGTTTCGACAGCTTGAGCGCCAGATCGGCGTCGACGCGGTCGAACTCCTGATACAACCCAGAACGCAGATCGGCGATCTGTTCGTCGAACGGGCGCGCGTCCGACCATGTGTCGAACCCTAGCCGAGCGCTGCTGATGCAGGCGGGACGTTTTTCAATTTGAGGGACATCGGGGCCAACAAGACCTTCCAGTTCGTCCACAATCGTTGAGACACTCATATTCGCTGCAAAATTCGGCAGCATGTCCGTGTCGTTCGGAGGTGTTGACGTGCGGGGGCCGATGGCGGCCAGGTCCAGGTCAAGGACCTCTCGGTCGGCACCTTGCAGTAGGCTGGCTGAGAGTTGATCTTTGAAGCCCTGTTGGTTCAGCGTCAAAAGCGGCAAAGCTAAGGGTTCAGGCGGATCTTCTACTCCCAACGGCGGCAGAGACGGTGGCAAAGGGATGTTGGCAGTCAAAGGCGGAGGCAAAGTGCCTTGCGAAATATCCACGACAATCATTGATTGTTGAAACAGAAAGGCCATGGCCACGCAGTCGCAGCCAAACTCCAAATCAAGTGCTGCACCTGGTTCCGATTGAGACAGGGCTGACAAGCGATTTGATGTCAGTCGCCCGAACACGCCTTCTGTTTGAAACAGGACGTCGTCGATTGAAACGGTCAGCCGCGCCCCGTTTTTCCGGCGTGCAAGTACCCACTCGGTGCCCGGCGGAACCTTTACGACGAGGCGGGTGTGGCTGTCATGTTCTCCTGATCGGACAACCAACGTTTCAGCAGTGGCCGAGGTTGCCACTGTGATGAGGATCGACGTGAAGAGAGCCAGGCCTTTCATGCCGCAGCCTGTTTGAGTTCCTTGAGAGCATCCTCAAGTTCCGAGAAACCAGGCCGGTTGTGGGTCGGTGTGTTCTGGCGGCCGACCTCGATACACATGGCGGCGTTGTGGTTGTGCAGGTTGGCGACCAAAACCTCTTTGATCAGCTGGTAGAAGTGATTGTCTTCTTCCACGACGGTTTTCAGTTTGCCCGCAAATGGCCCCACCAGACCATAGGCCAGAAACACCCCCAGAAATGTCCCGACCAGAGCGCCCCCGATCAGCTTGCCCAGAACCTCGGGCGGTTGGTCGATTGACCCCATCGTTTTGATCACACCCAGAACGGCGGCGACAATTCCAAGGGCGGGCAAGCCGTCGGCGACGGTTTGCAGCGCGTGGCTGGAATGCATGGCGTGATGAAAATTGGCCTCCATCCGCTTTTCTAGAACTTCTTCGACCTGATGGGGGTCATCATAGTTCATCGCGGCCGAGCGCATCGTGTCGCAGATCAGGTCCACAGCTTCTTTGTCAGACTGGATTTTCGGGTAGGCGGAAAACAAGCTTGAGTTTTCGGGGTCTTCTATGTGCTGTTCAACCTCGACCGGGTTTGCGCGTGCGATTCGGATCAAAGAGAATAGAAGGCAAAGGAGGTCCCGGTAGTCTTCGGGTTTCCACTTTGTGCCCTTGAAGACCTTGCCCATGTCTTTGATCGTGTGTTTGATCCCGCCCATATCGTTACTGATCAGAAAGGCGCCAACAGCGGCACCGCCGATCATCATCATCTCAAACGGCAGGGATTTCATGATAATCGTCATCTTGCCGCCCGCAGCCAGATAGCCACCGAACACCATCACAAAGATGACGACAATTCCAACAATTCCAATCATTTGCGATCTCCGACAAGTGTCCAAATAGCTTTGAAAAGCATGCGGTTATTCCTGTGGGGCATTGGCATTTCGACCCGCCATGACGACACTGATCGTATAGGCGGCTTCGGGGCTGAGGCCGGCCAGCACGCCCGCTGCGGCATCGGCGGGCATGCGTGACAGGAAACCGGCCGCAAAGCTGGGATCCATCGTCTCGAACAGGGCGGCGGCATCTTTGGGTTTCATATTTTGGTAGACGTCCGTCAGCCGGGTCAGGTCTGTTTCCGCCGCCTCGTTCGCCAATGCCAGTGTTTCCCGCAAGTCTTCCTCGGCCTGCTGTAGCGCGGCCAAGCGCGTTTCGATGGCCCCATGGGCAATCTCAAGCGCCTTTTCCTTTTCTTCCAGGGCTTCTTCCCGCTGTTTCAGGCGTTTTTCACGGCGCAGAAGTTCGGTCAATAGAACCTGCAGATCCGGACCGGGTTTTGACATCGGAGGCTCATCGGCCTTTGTCGGTTCAACGGTCTTGGCCAATGCGGGCCCGGCTTCCAGCCCAAGGCGAATTGCGGCGGACCCGATCATCAGCAGAGCAATCACCGCCAACACGCCGCCGCGGGGTCGCGCCCTGCCTTTCTGCGGGCCAGAGCGTTTCATTCCGTGGCCTCCACACTCTGCCGTTTGTGCCGGAAGAACATCAAACCTTCCGGTGCTTTGACTAGTTGCTCGGCCTTATTCTCCTCGGACGGCATGTCGTCTGCATCCGAATCCTGAGTGTCAGACGCTCCCTCTGGCTCGGCGGCACCCTCAGCCTCTTCATCCGGCTCTGATGATACGTCCGGCGCGGGCGGTTGAGGCGCGGCATTTTCTTCGGGGATGACGTCATGCATTGAGGCCATCATCAGCTCGAGCCGCTGCGCAACCGATTGCGCGCGTTCCGTCAGCTCTTTCAGTTCATCCCCGGATTGGTCCGAGGCAGCCCGCGCGCTGTCCAGTGACTTTTTCAACTCTTCTGCCTGGGTGGACAGCACCGCAACGGCCCCACCCACGCCTTGTTCCAGATCCGTGAACCGTTTCAGGCGGCGTGACAGGACAAAGCAATACAGACCGGCACCTAGCGCGCCCGCGACCAGCAAAATATCTGCAATAAACTCCAATTTCGCCTCCTAATTCAGAACAAATTCCATCACCAGAACGTCGCGCACACGACCCTCTCCGACGACGATTTCAATGCGACGCAGCAGATGCCCCCGGATACGCACCAGCGCTAAGGAGTCCTCAAGATCCGAAACCTCCAGCGCACGAAGGTATCCGTTCAGCACATCCATGATTCGCGGCTGCATTTTTTCCACATCACTGATGTAGGCCGAGTTAACTTCGAGCTGCGCGTGGAATTTCAGATGTCGCGACTCACCCGCATTCACCGACAGAATCACGGGCGGAAGATCGACGAATCCTACATCCGGCAGGGCCTTGGCCGGTTTGTCTTTTTCAGCATCCATCGATTCCGCCTTTTCGGGTTTAGCCCCAAAGGGCAACAGCCCGGACGTGGTCGCGTAATAGCCGCCGCCCGCCCCGACGAGCGCCAGAATCACCCCGATGATCAGACCCATTTTCCCTGATTTCTTAGGGGCTTCTGCCTCTTCTGCTGTAGCGTCAGTCATGACGTCCTCATTCATTCGATCTGAAGCTGTCATAACCCGGCAGGGACTAACCGATTGTTAAGGGCAATCGTTCAAACAAGGGATGCGCCGGGCAGAATGTCGGCGAGTCGGAGGTGACCGTGCAGCAGATCGGAACTGTCTGGGCAAGTTTGGACAGGCGAAAGCAAATCATAGTCGTCGGCGCGGTTGCGCTGGTGTTTCTGGGGGTTCTCGGGATGTCCCGTCTTGTGACGGCACCCTCGATGACCCTTCTTTATGCAGGGCTGGAAAGTGGGGCCGCGGGCGATATCGTGCGTGCGCTCGATCAGCGCGGCGTCACGTATGAGATCAGGGGCGGCTCGATTTACGTGCCCGGCTCGCAGCGGGATGAGCTGCGCATGACCCTGGCCAGCGAAGGCCTGCCTGCCAATGGCAATCGTGGCTACGAGCTGCTCGATTCGCTCAGCGGGTTTGGCACCACGTCTCAGATGTTCGACGCCGCCTATTGGCGCGCGAAAGAAGGTGAACTGGCGCGTACCATCGTCGGAGGTCCTCATGTCAGTCAGGCGCGAGTGCATATCGCGAATGGCTCGGCCAACCCGTTTCAGCGAAGCGTTGCGCCCACGGCCTCGGTTTATCTGGTTCCATCCGGCGCGCAGATAACGGGCGATCAGGCCAAGGCCATTCGCTTTCTGGTCGCCTCGGCGGTCAGCGGACTTGCGCCGGAGAACGTGACGGTTGTGGATTCGAACGGCGCCGTGATTGGCGGGCAGGACACGGCAGTTGCGGCTGATACCGCGGATGACAAATCCCGTCAGTTGCGCGAACGCGTGCTGCGCCTTGTCGAGGCGCGTGTGGGTACTGGCAACGCAGTAGTTGAGGTCAGCGTCGACACGGTAACCAAGACCGAATCTATCCGCGAACGCCGCTTTGACCCAAAGGGGCGGGTCGCTATCAGTACGGATGTCGAGGAACGGTCGGACAGTGCGCGCAATCAGTCCGGCGATGTGACGGTTGCCTCCAACCTGCCGGATGGTGACGGAGCGGGCGGGGACGAATCGAACTCGAACGCGAGCCAGACCCGCGAGCGCGTGAACTACGAGGTCTCGGAAACGGAGCTTGAGGTTCACAACGCTCCCGGTGCCATCAAGCGGCTGACAGTCGCAGTGTTGGTCAATGGCATCCGGTCGGTAGATGAAAACGGGGCGGAAAGCTTTGAGCCCCTGCCTCAGACCGAGCTTGACGCGCTTGAGGAGCTGGTGGCTTCAGCCGTTGGCTTCGATGCAGCTCGGGGCGATGTAATCACGTTGAAATCGCTTGATCTGCCGGTGGTAGAGCCGCAGGGAACGCTTGTTTCGTCCTCCCTGTGGCAGAATATTCATCTGGACGCGATGTCTTTGATCCAGATGGCTGTGCTTGCGGCGGTTTCGCTGGTTCTGGCCTTGTTCGTCATTCGCCCGGTCCTGATGAAACCGGCGGCAGCCCCAGCTTTGTTGCCTGCAGGTGGTGGTGAAACTCAAGATACCCAGGTTTTGGTCGGTGAGATCGCGCCAGATGAGTCGGCCGAGTTCACGGCTCTGCCAGGACAAGCGCAGTCGGCCGGCGTGCCCGCGCTTGGGTCGGACAGCAACGCAGATCCTGTAGATCGGTTGCGGGCGATGATCGGTGGCAAACAGGAAGAAACGGTCGAAATCCTGCGCAGTTGGCTTGAAGAAGGTGAGGAGCGGGTCTGATGTCGATTGCTCACCTTCTTGAGGATTTCACCGCGCAGGTCGAAGGCGGCAAGCTGCATCTTCTGGATGAAGAGGCGCTAGAGGAACAGCGCCTGGCCGCCTTCGAACAAGGCTACGGGGCCGGATGGGAAGACGCTGTTCAAGCGCAGGAGCAGAACCGGAGCCAGGTTTCGGCAGAACTGGCCAAGGCGTTGGAAGACATGTCCTTTACCTATCACGAAGCGCTGGCACGTATGACCCTGTCGCTGGAGCCGATGTTCCAAAGCCTGGTGAACTTGGTGCTGCCGGATTGTATCGACCGCAGCTTTGCTCACCGCCTGTCGGAACAGCTGCAAGACATGGCACGAACCCAGATCGACCAACCCATCCAGATACTTGTGCCAGGAGGGCGCGCAGCCGAGGTCGAAGATTTGCTTTCATCGGATGTGCCACAGCCCCCGCGTGTGATTGAGGATTCCTCGCTGCAACCCGGACAAGCGCGGCTGCAGGTCGGTATCTCGCGACGCGAGGTGGATTGCGTGGATCTGCTGTCCTCGGTGCAGCAGGCATTTGACTCCTACATGTTTGAGGCGAAAGAGGCTTTGACCCATGACTGATACCCAATCCCAGAAAACCAATCCCTTTGATGCTGTCCCGATCGAAGTCACAGTTTCTGTCGGCCGCGCCCGCCCGTTGATCCGGGACTTGCTGAATATGGGCGAAAATGCGGTGCTGACGCTGGACAAACGGATCGAAGACCCCGTGGATCTATATGTCGGGGATCAACTGGTTGCTCGCGGTCTTCTGGAAGAGATGGAGGGCGATCAGGCTGGTCAACTGGCTGTGCGTCTGACCGAAATCGCGGATTTGCAGAACGGGATCGGCTGATGCGCCTGTGGCTCTGGCTGATTGTGGCGGTGGTGGCTACGCTGCCCTCGCTGGCTGCGGCTCAAGACGTGACCCTGTCGCTTGGGGAAGGTGGGTCCATCTCGGCCCGGACGATCCAGTTGATTTTGCTGATCACCGTTCTCAGCCTTGCGCCCGGGCTGGCGATCATGATCACCTGTTTTCCGTTTCTGATCACGGTTCTCGCGATCCTGCGACAGGGCATCGGGTTGCAGCAATCTCCGCCAAACATGCTGATCGTCAGCCTTGCGCTGTTCCTGACCTATTTCATTATGGAGCCGGTTTTCACCGAAGCCTGGACTATTGGTATTGAGCCTTTGATCCATGAAACGCTTGAGGTTGAAACGGCTCTGGAACGCGCCCTGAACCCGTTCCGAGAGTTCATGGCCGCGCGACTGGATGTTGAGACGTTTCAATCCATAGCCGCTCTGCGCCCCGGAGGCGAGGGGATGGTCCTGTCTCCGGATGCTCCACTTTCAGTTCTGATGCCATCCTTCATGTTGTCTGAAATCGCTCGGGCGTTTCAGATCGGGTTCCTGATTTTCCTGCCTTTTCTGATCATTGACCTAGTTGTGGCTGCCATCTTGATGTCGATGGGCATGATGATGGTGCCGCCTGCAATCGTCTCGCTGCCGTTCAAGCTGGCGTTTTTCGTGATCGCAGATGGATGGGCTTTGATCGCCAGCGCTTTGGTCCGAAGTTACATGCCCTAGAGGGTCCGCGGGCTCGGCGTGGAGCGGGGTACAAGCTTAGTTTTAGTGAGAGCTTTGGAAAGCGGCGCATCAACTTCGGCGCGTGTTAGGTCACAAGGTAAAATGACTTTCTTGTGGGTATAGAAACGAAGACGCCTCCGACGCACAGAGCGCGGAGGCGTTTAAGCACACAAAAAGGCGGTGCTACCCGGTTCTGTTGAGGTCTTTGATAAGCTGGTTCAGGTTGCCTTTCCGCGCATCCAGCATCGCCCCGATTTCGGTACGCTCGGTCAGCAGCAAGTTCACGCCCTCAATGAACATGTTGTAGAACTTGTCGCGACCGGATTTGTCAGAAACCAGGAAGGTCACGTCAAAGGGCGACGATCCCCGCAGCTTGACGGAGGTGCGCACTTCATAGCCGGCTTTGATTCTGCGCGCGTTTCGTACATCCACCTGGCCGCCAATGAATTCGCGGAACCGGCGTCCGTATTTGCGCGAGATATATCCTTGGAACGCCTTGGTGAATTGTCTCAACTGCGCCGGAGAGGCAGAACGGGCGTCTGCCCCAAGCGCATAGCGTGCCATGATCGGAACATCAGCGTATTGCACAAAAATCTTCTCGAAATCACGCAGCATGGCTTTTTCGGATTTGCCCGAGGCGATCACGCGGTTGATATCCGCGACAACACTGTTAACCAGCTGTTTGGCACCCGCCTCGGTCAGGGCCAGAGCGGGCAAGGGCAGGGCAACAATAGCTGCTCCGGCCACAGAGGTTTTCAGGAAATGTCTTCGGTTTAAAGCGTTACTCAGCATAAGGGTCCTCGTAGGGGTCGAGAAGGGGGTCACTAACAGGGTCGGTTCCGGCGTCGGCATATGGATCGTTGTAGAGATCCAAGAAGGCGTCCTCGTCGTCGCGTGCCAATTCGAAGCGGCGGTTTTGCAGGTAGATCAGTCGGGCCTGCGCATAGCTGTCGGCACTTTCGTAGAGAATCGAGTCCACTGTATCAGAAAAACGACCCCGATCCCCCATCCGACGTACGACTTCGGCATAAACCCCCAGATTGTCCGCAGGGCGTACCGGAGTAAAGTTAATCGGGTTCGAGAACAGGTTGATAACGACACCTACAGCGTCACGGGTGGTCGATGGGCCATAGAACGGCAGTTCAACATAGGCGCCTTCCCCAACACCCCAGACGTGCAGGGTTTCGCCGAAATCAGTATCGACGGGGGGCAGGTTCAACTCATCCGCCGGGGCCGACAGGCCAAAGCCACCGACGGTCATGTTGATCACGAACCGCAACAAGGCGTTGCCCATTTGCTTGGGGTTTCCCTGAAGTAGGTAATCCACCGCCTGACCGGGCAGAGAGATGTTTTCCGCAAAGGTACTGAAGCTGGTCACCATCGGATCAGGGACGATCTTCACATAGCCTTTTGAGGCGGGGCGAAACAAAAACCTGTCGACGCCAAGGTTGAACTTGTGAATGCCCCTGTTGGCGTTCTCATAGGGGTCGAAAATCTCACCCCGGGCAGCCTGTTCCGGGGGTTGCGTCGCACAGGCCGACAACACAGCCATAAGTGACAGAACAACAAGATGTTTGAAGCCAAATTTGCTCAACACGGTCTTAGCTACTCCAATACGGCCCGGCACGACGCTTGGGCGATCAATCAATACCTGCGTGTCCAACCGACACAAGTTGTTGTCACATAGAGGTTTCAGAGCTTGAATGAAACACATAGCGTTAAACCCGGTAAATCAACGAAGGTAAAGTGACACGACTTCAACAGTTCGAAATAGGACAGGATACGCCCACTGAACGCGACGGTCAGAAAAATCGGTTTCCGGCTTTCCCAGCGGCATTATCCCGGTTAGCGTCCGCCCGAGTCGATTTTGGGTGAGGACAATCACATGAGCATCTCGGAAAAACTGCAAAGTCTGGGCGTATCGCTGCCAGACGCACCGGCCCCTGCCGCCAACTATGTGCCTTTCGTTCGCGTGGGCAATATCGTCTATGTCTCGGGTCAGATTTCCAAAGCGGACGACCTGATCACCGGCAAATTGGGCGATGACATGGACGTCGACGCGGGTGCGGCGGCAGCAAAGGTCTGTGCGATCAACTTGCTGGCTCAGGTCAAAGCGGCCTGTGACGGGGATATCGAGAAGCTGGTGCGGGTGATCAAGCTGACCGGTTTTGTGAACTCGACCGCTGATTTCACCGCGCAGCCGCAGGTAGTCAACGGAGCATCCGATTTCCTGGTTGAGGCGCTGGGCGACGCGGGTCGTCATTCCCGCTCGGCGGTTAGTGCTGCATCGCTGCCGCTGGGTGTTGCTGTCGAAATCGAAGGTATTTTCGAAGTCCAATGACACCTGCTCTGCCGCCTGTGTTCTTTGAGGCCCCGATCTCGCACCGGGCGCTGCATGACAAAACAGATAACCGCCCGGAAAACAGCCGGGCGGCCATTCGTGCCGCGATCGAGGCCGGCTACGGGATCGAGATTGACCTGCAACGGACCTCGGACAACCGTGCGATGGTGTTTCATGACTACGACATGGCGCGTCTGACCGGGCAGTCTGGACCGATCCAGCAGGTCTCGGCCGCGCAGGCGCAGGCCACGCAGCTGCTGCACGCCGAGGATGGCATTCCCACCCTCGACGATGTGCTTGAGATGGTCGCGGGCAAAGTCCCGCTGCTGATCGAGCTCAAGGATCAGGATGGAGCCATGGGCACCAATGTCGGCCCGCTCGAGGCGGATGCCGTGCGAGCGCTACAAGGTTACGACGGTCCGGTGGCGCTGATGTCGTTCAATCCCAACAGCGTGGCCGAGTTGGCCCGTCTGGCCCCGCATCTGCCACGTGGGATCGTGACTTGTTCCTATAAGCCGAGTGTCGAGCTGCTGCCGCAATCGGTGTGCGATCACCTGCGCGATGTTCCCGATTTCGACCGGGTTGGGGCCAGTTTCATCAGCCACGAGGTTCATGATCTGGACCGTCCGCGCGTGGCCGAGCTGAAAGCGCGCGGTGTGCCGATCCTGTGTTGGACGGTAAAGTCGCCTGAACAAGAGGCAGAGGCCCGCGCCGTTGCCGACAATGTGACCTTTGAGGGGTATCTGGCCAAGCATCCGGGTTGAACCTGCCGCACCTCGTCACAGATAAAGACCAGACGCGGAGGGCACATGGATCAGGCGCAGATCGAAATTCAAATACTTGGATCACTCTCGCAAATCTCTGCGGCCGAGTGGGATGCCTGCGCTTGCCCCGAAACAGCAGATGGCGGGCGTCCGCTGGATCCCTTTACCACGCATCGGTTTTTGCTGGCTCTGGAAAACAGCGGCTCGGTTGGGCGAGGCACCGGGTGGCAGCCTCAATACCTGACGGCCTATCTGGATGGGATGCTGATCGCGTCGGCCCCGATGTATGCCAAATCGCACAGTCAGGGAGAGTACATCTTCGACCACAGCTGGGCCCATGCGTACGAAAACGCGGGCGGGCGGTACTATCCCAAACTACAGATTGCGGCCCCTTTCACGCCCGCCACCGGGCGGCGCTTTCTGATGCGTCCGGGATATGAAGGGATTGGGATGCCTGCGCTGGTCCAAGGCGCTGTGCAACTGGCGGCAGACAATCAGGTCTCGTCGCTTCACGCGACCTTCTGCACCGAAGACGAGGCGTTGGCGGGTGAGCAGATGGGCCTGATGCTGCGAAGCTCGCAGCAGTTTCATTGGTTGAATGACGATTACGCGGATTTCGACGGTTTTCTGGCCGCGCTGTCCTCGCGCAAGCGCAAGAACATCCGCAAGGAGCGCGCTCAGGCCAACGCATTCGGTGGTGAGATCCTCACCCTGACCGGCGATGACCTGCGGCCCGAGCATTGGGATGCCTTCTGGCGGTTCTATCAGGACACCGGCGCGCGCAAATGGGGCTCACCTTACCTGACGCGCCAGTTCTTCGATATCGCGCAGGAGACGATGGCCGGTGATATGGCTTTGGTGCTGGCAGAACGCGATGGGTATCCCATTGCGGGGGCGCTGAATTTCATCGGGCGTGAGACGCTCTATGGTCGTTATTGGGGCTGTGTGGAACATCATGCCTGCCTGCATTTCGAGCTGTGCTATTATAGGGCCATCGACTTTGCCATCGCGCATGGCATGCAAAGGGTCGAAGCCGGAGCGCAAGGTGAACACAAGCTTGCACGTGGCTACCTGCCAACGCGCACGCACAGCCTTCATTGGATAGCCGATCCGGGATTCGCCGATGCCGTCAAAAAATATCTGGACGCCGAAGGCCGCGCGGTGGGAGAAGAGATTGAGATTCTGACGGATTACGGCCCGTTCAGAAAATCGAACCCGGAGGAACAGCAATGACCGAGCTTTTGTCGACCGAGACCCGTGGCCCCCTTCTTGATCCGCTGTTCAATAATGGCTGGACCATGGTTGAAGGCCGGGATGCGATCACCAAAACGTTCATCTTTGACAATTTCGTCGCGGCCTTTGGATGGATGACCCAAGTGGCGATCTGGGCCGAAAAATGGAACCACCACCCCGAATGGTCCAACGTCTACCGCACGGTCGAAGTGGTGCTCTCCACTCATGACGTCGGCGGGTTGTCTTCGCTGGATGCGAAACTGGCGCGCAAAATGGACGGACTGGTCTAGTCGCGATCCTGTCCGGACCCAATTCCGCCAGCCAAGGATGCCGTGATCGCCATCTGGCGGAACTCATCCGGCGTGACCGTGCCACTACTGACGTCGATATTGCCCGGAATGCGGGTCGTTTTGTTGCCTATAGACCGGACACTGCGCGCCGCTGGGTTGATGTCCAGACACCGCCTCTCATAGCAGGTCAGCCCGCTGGTGTTGATCTGGATGCGGGTCTGCCCGTCGGGACCGGTCACAACCGGGGCCTGTGGTACGTCACAAGCCGCCAATACGGCCAGCGCGCCGATCCAGATCCATCTGTTCATCTCACCCTCCGGGGTTAGTCCAACCGGCCGTTTCCATCCTTGTCCGCAGAGTCGAAATCGTTGCTCATCTGCGCATCGTATTCCGCTCTTGAGATAAGGCTGTCGCCGTTCCGGTCAACGTCCTGAAATTGCTCTATGTCGAGGAACGGTTTGGCCTCGGACAGGCCGAGCGTGCCGTTCTTGTCTTCGTCCATCGCCTGAAAGGCGTAGTCTGAAAAGGCATTGAACTCGTCCTTGGACAGAAAGCCATCGTGGTTCGAGTCGATGGCTGTCAGCTCTTTTTCATTCAACTCTGCCACGTCGTCCGCAGCTGCGGCACTGGCTATCACAAGCGCGGCGATACAGATTACTCGTTTCATAGCTGTCCCCCTCAACATGCGAATCTTGCGCCACTGATACTTCCGGTAGCCGCACCTGCACCAGTCAGAATGGACTTGCCTGAACCGCCTCCGAACTGATTGCCGATTGCGCCTCCGATCAACGCACCACCCAAGGTGCCGCTCAGGCAGGCGATTTCATGTTGCCGTGCCGCTTGTTGCTGTGGTGTCGGGGCCGGGCCGCAAGCTGCAAGAACGCCTGCGCCGCCCAGAATGAGTGAAATGGCTTTGAGATACATAAACATACTCCCCAGCTATGTGCCTTTGATAATCGCACACTGGGGCGTTGTATCAAGTTAAATAGGGTTAGGACGGCCCCGGTTTAGCCGGGGCCGAACAGCGTCAGATTACTTCGAGCAAGCCTTCACCGGCTGAAATCTCGCAAGCGCCGGGGCTTTCTTCCAGGTTTAGCGCAGTGACCTTGCCGTCTTCGACCAGCATCGCGTAACGCTGCGAACGTGCCAGCAGCCCGGCTGGTGGGGCGTCGAAATCCATGCCGATGGCCTTAGTGAACTCAGACGCGGCGTCGCCCAGCAGGGTCAGGCCGGCCTCGGTTGCGCCGGTCGCTTCGCCCCAGGCTTTCATCACGAAGGGGTCGTTGACGGAAATGCAGATGATCTCATCCACGCCCTTGGCGTCGAACTGATCTTTGGTGCGCATAAAGCTGGGCACATGGGCTGAGTGACAGGTTGGCGTAAACGCGCCGGGAACAGCAAAGATCACCACTTTGCGGCCCGAGGTTTTGTCTGAAATCCGAACCTCTTCGGGGCCTTCCGCACCCATTTGGGTCAGCGTGGCGTCGGGCAGCATCTCACCTGTTGTAATCATTTATCAGCTCCTGTCGTTTGGATTTGCAGAGTCGGGCTATGCCGCAATATAGGTGGTCGGACAAAAGTAACCATGAGAATTCGACAGGGTGTGATGAACATGAGCCATATTGTCGTGATCGGCGCCGGGCAGGCCGGATCGTCGCTTGTTGCGAAACTGCGCAAGGATGGGTTTGAAGGGGATATCACCCTGATCGGGGCCGAGCCGCATCTGCCCTATCAGCGCCCGCCCTTGTCCAAGGCCTATCTGCTGGGCGAGATGGAGCTGGAGCGTCTGTTTTTGCGCCCCGAAAGCTTCTACGCCGACAACAACATCACCCTGCGTCTGGGGCAGCGTGTTACTGCAATTGACCCCAAGGCCAAGACCGTGACCGTGGGGGATGAGGTCATCTCCTATGACGAACTGGCGCTGACCACCGGGTCGGATCCGCGCTATCTGCCTGCCTCTATCGGCGGTGATCTTCAGGGCGTTCATGTGGTGCGCGATCTGGCTCATATCGACGAGATGGAGCCTCGGGTCACTGAAGGCGCGCGCGCTCTGATCGTCGGGGGCGGCTATATCGGGCTTGAGGCCGCAGCCGTATGCGCTAAGCGCGGGGTCAAGGTGACGCTTGTAGAAATGGCCGAGCGTATCCTGCAACGCGTCGCCGCCAAGGAAACCAGCGACTATTTCCGCGCGCTGCATTCGGGTCATGGAGCGGACATCCGCGAGGGCGTGGGCCTTGATCGTCTGATCGGTGAAAACGGCAAGGTGGTCGGCGCGGTTCTGACAGATGGAACCGAAATCGAGGTTGAATTTGTGGTCGTCGGCGTGGGCATCGCGCCGTCCACCCAACTGGCCGAGTTGGCTGGGCTTGAACTGGACAACGGCATCAAAACCGACGCGCATGGCCGCACATCTGATCCGTCGATTTGGGCGGCAGGGGATTGCGCCTCCTTCCCGCATGGCGCGGGGCGTATTCGTTTGGAAAGCGTGCCTAATGCAATCGATCAGGCTGAGATCGTGGCTCAGAACATGCTGGGGGCTGCCAAGGACTATACAGCAACGCCGTGGTTCTGGTCAGATCAGTATGACGTGAAACTGCAGATCGCAGGTCTGAATACGGGTTATGATCAGGTTGTCACCCGTCAGGGCGAAGGTCAGACCGTGTCGTTCTGGTACTACAAGGGTGACCAGCTGATTGCAGTCGACGCGATGAACGACCCGCGCGCCTATATGGTTGGCAAGCGCCTGATCGACGCGGGCAAAACCGCTGATCCTGCCGTGGTGGCCGATCCGGCTGCGGATCTGAAACCGTTGCTCAAAGCGTGAGGATCATCGCCGGAGAGTTCCGGGGTCGTGCCTTGGCCTCGGTCGGCAAAGGGGATGCGGGTGCCCATTTGCGTCCCACCACCGACCGAGTGCGTGAAAGCCTGTTCAACGTCCTGAGCCATCAGATCGATTTTGACGGTCTGCGTGTATTGGACCTGTTCGCAGGCACCGGCGCGCTGGGGCTTGAGGCTCTGTCGCGCGGTGCCGACCACGTCACCTTTGTGGATGACGGGCGTGTGGCGCAGGGCCTGATCCGCAAGAATATCGACCTGACCCGCAGCGCTGACCGGACCGATGTGATCCGCCGGGATGCGACGCGTTTGGGTGAAAACCCCAATGCGCCCTACGACCTGATCTTTCTGGACCCGCCTTACGGCAAATCTCTGGGCCAAAAAGCGCTGGCTAAGGCGACCGAGGCTGGATGGATCGCTGAGGGGGCGTTTATCGTATGGGAAGAAAACGCCACGATGCAGGCACCGGATGGATTCCAGTTGTTGGACAGTCGAAAATACGGCGACACGCATATCTCACTGATGCTTCAATCACTTGATCATGTGGGTTGATCCTGACCGTCCTAATTCGTTTTAAAATTGAATGTGGGCGGCCAGTAATTTGACGCATCTCCGCCAAAATTGCGGCCAATTTCGCCTCTACGCGCCGTGGAAACGCGGAACAACCCTTAAAGGACTCTCTATGCTTTTCAGAGCTGCCCTGACCTCGGCCATCGTGCTGAGCTCCTCCCCTGTTGTTGCAGGGCAAACAAAACTCGATGCGAATGATTTTATGGCCAATTGCACCTCGTCTGTGGATCAATCAAGCGTGACGTTGGCCCGTTCGGGCGGGTCCAACAAAGGGCACATCACTGTCGGAGATCTGCAGGGCGAGGCGGACATTCTGCCGGGATTGGACAACCTAACGTTTTTGCTGATTCAGGATGGTCAGGTCGTCAACTTTGCCGTTGATCTTGTGAGTCTCGAATATGACATGATGATCAAAGGCACTTCACAGCGTTTTGACAGGGGCAGCTGTACGCCGTCGTGATCCGGTTTTGAGGCGCGGGCCGGTTTGTGCTAGGCTCACGGGATGGACCGCGCCCTACCACCCTTGTTCTGGGGTTTGGCTCAGGACACTGACACAGAAACCGGCCCGCCGCGCAAACCTGCACGCGCGCCGGTCTTCATCCACGACGCGATCACGCCGTGGGGGGCTGAGACGATGCTGCTGAAGCTGCTACGGGATCAGGTTGCCGATCACGAAGAATAGGTCGGGTGGTATTTGCCACCGGGCGACAGGGTAAAGATCTCGACCCCATTTGCGGTTACACCGACCGAATGTTCGAACTGCGCCGAGAGCGACTTGTCGCGGGTCACGGCCGTCCAGTCATCGGCCAGCGTTTTGGTCTCGGGGCGGCCCAGATTGACCATCGGTTCGATTGTGAAGAACATCCCCTCTTCCAGAACGGAGCCGGTGCCGGGGCGACCATAGTGCAGCACATTCGGCGGCGCGTGGAACACGCGGCCCAGCCCGTGGCCGCAGAAATCGCGGACAACGCTCATGCGGTGTGCCTCGACATAGGACTGGATCGCATGGCCGATATCGCCGAACGTGTTGCCCGGTTTGACCATCTCGATCCCTTTGAACAGGGCATCATGGGTGACCTGAATCAGACGCTCGGCCTTGCGTGGCAGTTTGCCTGCGACATACATCCGCGAGGTATCGCCGAACCAGCCGTCCACGATGACGGTGACGTCGATGTTCAGGATATCCCCGTCCTTGAGCTTTTTGTCACCGGGAATGCCGTGGCAGACCACGTGGTTCACGCTGATACAGCTGGCGTGTTGATAGCCTTTGTAGCCAATGGTGGCCGACGTCGCGCCCGCGTCCTCGACCATCTGGGTGATGATCCCGTCGATCGCGCCGGTGGTTTGGCCGGGGAAGACATGTTGCGCGATGTCATCCAGTATCTGCGCAGCCAAAGCCCCTGCCGCATGCATGCCGGCAAAGTCACCTTGTTCGTAAATGCGGATACCGTCCTTGGTCAGGCGGCCACGGTGTTCTTTCATGGATGCGAGGCTCCAAATGTTTCGCGCAATGTTCTATTTACGCTGCTTGTGCAGAAAGTTCCAGAGGGTCCAGCGTCGCAGGATCAAGAGCAAAGCGGCCGGTGGATGTATCTCAGGTGGACCTGTAGGGCGTTATCAACTAGCACGGACTTATTTTAGCCGGATGCCACAACAATAGAAGGGCAGTCAGATGCAGAAAGCCGACCAGCTGAGGGCCGAGATTGCCACCATTAGTGAAATGCTCAAGACCGGGCGCGCGGACCGGGCGTTGAAGCGAGCGATCAAGGCGGGCAAGAAGTGGCCCAAGATGCCCGCATTGCCGCAGATGGCAGGTCTTGCATGCATTCACCAAGGGGATTTCAAACAGGCACAGACCCATCTGGAGCGCGCCTGGAAGATGGAGCCGGAGAACCCCGACCTGATCCAGAATTTCGGGCTGAGCCTTGTTCAGGGTGGTGATTCTGACAAAGCGCTGATCCTGATGAACAAAATAGCGGCCAAATCTCCTCTGACCCCGCCACAAATCTACGTTCGCGCCATGGCCCTGTTGCGTGAGCGTCAGTTGCGTGAGGCGTTGGCCGATATCGACGAGGTGCTGCGTCACCAACCCGGCAATCTTCAGGCCCATTGCCTGAAGGCTGATATTATGGATGGAATGCACAAGTGGGATCAGGCTATTGCTGTCTTGTCCGCCGTGGTCGAAAAACACCCGAAATTCCACTATGGTCAACTGCGGCTGGCCAAGGGTCTGGTCGGTTTGGGGCGTATGTCTGAGGCGCTGACCCATGGCCGCGCCGCTTTTGCGCTGGCGCCTGAGGATCCCGAAACGCTGGAATTCTTCTCAACTCTGCCGAACCTGTCGGCTGAGGATCGGATGGAACTGCAGGCGCGGGTCTCACATTTGCTTGAGGCGGGCAATGCCAACCGGGAAGCTGCGGCCATGGTGCATTTCGCCGCCGCGAGCCTTGCGAAACAGGAGGGCGATACCGCGACCGAGATGCTCCAGCTGCGCAAGGCGCATGATCAGTTGCAGCATGGGTTCAAAAGCTGGGAAACCCGGGCCGAGAAAGCCTGCCGCCAGCGTCTGAGCGCGCCTCTGCCCGCCCCCGCTTCAGCGCCGCGCGCCGATATCCCGCGCCCGGTATTCGTGGTCGGCTTGCCGCGCTCGGGCACCACTCTGATCGAACGGATTCTGGCCTCACACTCCACCGTTCAGGGGCTGGGAGAGTTGGCGGGCGTGCATCATTGGGCCCGCAAGGTCGAAAGCCAGCCGGGTGCTGGAAGTGACGCGCAGACGCTGGCGGATTACTACGCAGACAATTTGCCCCAGACCGCAGAAGGAACGCGCGCCTTTGTCGACAAGGCGCCGGGGAACTATGCGTTTCTGGGGCCGATTACGCAGGCCTTCCCGAACGCAGTGATCCTGAATGTCATGCGCGATCCGCGCGATGTGGCGCTGTCGATGTGGCGCACGCATTTTGGGGCGGGTGGTCTGTATTACACGCATGATCTGGGCTGGATGGCGGCCGAGGCGAACCGCTATCGCCGCTATATGCAGCACTGGCATGCCGTACTTCCGGGACGCATCCATGACATAAGTTACGAACATCTGGTGAATAATCTCGAGGACGGTGCCAAGGAACTGGCCCAGTTCTGCGACCTGTCTTTTGAACAGGCGATGCTGTCGCCCGACAAATCCTCGGACGCGATCAGAACGGCCAGTAACCTTCAGGCGCGGAGACCGGTCAACACCGCCTCGGTCGGGGGGTGGCAGGCCGTGGCCGATCACTTCGCACCGTTTGTGAAAGGGTTGGACGCGGAACTTTGGCCCGAAATTCGCAGCTAGAGGTTCAAATTCCGTTGATCATCCCGCCAGCGCGTGGCCATCCGCGCGGCTTTGCGCCACGGTTCTAAGGAGGATGGATCAGCGGGAACAGGGGCTGAGATGGTCAAGGCGATTGCTGCTCTTCTGGTTGTTCTGACCTGTGGGTGCCGCGAAGAGGTGACGATGCTGACGCAGGATCAGCTTGCGGCGCTTTTGGTAGAGGATCGCCAGATTGCGTTGAATCGTGCCGGCATCACCGGCACGGCACGCGTGAACGCTGACCAGAGTTTTGAAGTCGAGGTTCCCCGGCTTGGCCGGGACACTGGTGTTTGGTGGTTAGAGGGCGACAGGATCTGCAGCCGTTGGAAGACGTTCCGCAAAGATCAGGACCTCTGCGCCGTGGTGGGGCAGGTAGAGGATGGAACCTATCGCGGCTACACACCGGGGCGAGGCTCTTATCTCGGCGAGTTCACTCTCCTGCCTTAGCCGATAGCCCAGGCCTTCTCCGTATTGACCTCGATCCCTTGTGGCGAAATCCGCGTGCCGACTACCAACCGCTCAACCCTCTGCGCCTGCGCTGCCTCAAAGGCCGCCGCATAGGCCGGGTCGATATCGGATGCCAGCGCGAAGCGGTCGCAATCGGTGCGTTGCACCAGATACAGCATGATCGCGCGGTGGCCCTGTTCAGCCATGGAGGCCAGTTCATGCAGATGTTTGGTGCCGCGGGCGGTGACGCTGTCGGGGAATTCGGCCAGACCGGGCTGGCGGGAAAGCGTGACGCTTTTGACCTCGACATAGGCATCCGGCAGACCGGGTTGGGTCAGCAGGAAATCAATGCGGCTGTTCTGGCCGTATTTGACCTCGGCCCGGACTGTTTGATAGGCGGCCAGTTCGAGGATCTCGCCACGCTCCAATGCCGCGCGCAGTGCCCGGTTCGGCACCGAAGTATCGACGCCGGTGAAATGGCCATTCTCGTGATCAACTAGCCGCCACCCAAATTTCAGCTTTTTCTTCGGATCGTCATTGGGTTCCAGCCAGACTTTCTCACCCGGTTCAGCCAGTCCCATCATACTGCCCGGATTGGCGCAATGGGCTGTCACCTCGCGGCCATCCTCTAGCGTGCAATCGGCCAGAAAGCGTTTGTAGCGGCGGATCAGGCGGGCGGGGACAAGGGGGGTTTCAAATCTCATGCCCCACGGCCTATACCTGCCCTAACAGCCGATCAAGAGGGGGCGCGCGCCATGGCCAATCCAACCGCTGCAATGCTTGTCATCGGGGATGAGATCCTCTCGGGCCGGACGCGCGATGCGAATATGCATTACCTTGCGGGGGAGCTGACCAAGCATGGCATCGATCTTAAAGAAGTGCGTATTGTCAGCGATGATGCCCCGGCTATAGAAGCGGCGGTCAAAGCGCTGTCGGTGTCTTACGACACTGTCTTCACCAGCGGGGGCATCGGGCCGACACATGACGATATCACCGCCGATTGCATCGCCCGCGCTTTCGAGACCCCGATTGACGTGCGCGATGATGCGCGGGCGCTGTTGCAGGCGCATTACGACAAGTCAGGGCTGGAGTTGAACGAGGCCCGACTGCGGATGGCCCGCATTCCTGATGGGGCCGCGCTGATCGACAATCCAGTCTCAACCGCGCCCGGATTTACCATCGAAAATGTGCATGTGATGGCCGGGGTGCCCTCGGTCTTCCAAGCCATGGTAGCCAGTGTTTTGCCGGGCCTGACGGGCGGTAGCCCGCTGTTGTCGCAGACGTTGCGGGTGGATCGGGGCGAAGGCGACATTGCTGCCACGCTGTCTGCACTGGCCGAGGCGTTCTCGGACCTGTCCATCGGCTGCTATCCGTTTCAGGTAAACGGTGTCTTCGGCGCGAACGTGGTAATCCGGGGGACAGAGGGTGCGCGCATCGACGCGGCCATGACCCAATTGGCAAAAGAACTCGAGTTGTGAGCATCAACTGGCCCGACATCGTTGACGGAACATGGCCCGCTGCGCGCTATGACGTCCTTGGTCCCTTCCGCCTGCGCGAAGGGCAGGGCGGTGGATCACGCGTGTCTGCCGCCAATGCGCTGGGTGACGCGACCGCGGCCGATATCATCGCAGCCGAGGGTGCCATGCAGACCATGGGCCAGAAACGCATCTTTTGTCTGTGGCCCGATGACCACAAGCTCGACGCCCAACTGGAAGCGCGCGGCTATGAGGTTCTGGACCCGGTCAACATCTACGCCTGCCAGCCGGAGCAACTGACCGATCAGCCTCTGCCCCGCGTGACCGCGTTTGGCATTTGGCCACCGCTTGCCGTCATGGAGGAGATCTGGGCCAAAGGTGGTATCGGCCCCGAACGGCTGGCCGTGATGGAGCGTGCTGCGGGCCCCAAGACCTCGTTCCTGCTGCGGCATTCTGATCGCCCGGCGGGAACGGTGTTCATGGCCATGCAAGGCGATGTGGCCATGGTACATGCGCTTGAGATTCTAAGCGATCACCGCCGTCAGGGCCTAGGCCAATGGGCCATGCGGGCAGCAGCCTTCTGGGCGCGGGACAATGGGGCGAAAACGCTCAGCGTGATCTGCACAAAGGCCAATGCTGGGGCGAATGGCCTATACCGTGCGCTCGGGATGGAGATTGTCGGGGAATACCATTATCGTCAACGTGTCTAAGGAGTTAAGAAAGCCCGTGACCCAAGCCGATCTACCCACCGCGCTGAACCTGCCCATGGCCGACCCTTTGCCGCCCGAGACGCAGAAATATTTTGATGTCTGCCTCGAAAAGCTGGGCATGGTGCCGAATGTGTTGAAGGCTTACGCGTTCGACATCGACAAGCTGAATGCGTTCACAGCCATGTATAACGACCTGATGCTGGCAGATAGCGGGCTGTCCAAGCTCGAACGTGAGATGATCGCGGTCGTCGTCTCCTCGATCAACAAGTGTTTCTATTGTCTGGTCGCCCATGGTGCAGCCGTCAGGCAGATGTCCGGTGATCCGCAATTGGGTGAGATGCTGGTGATGAACTACCGCACCGCCCCTCTGGATACGCGCCAGCGTGCTATGCTGGATTTCGCCGCGAAGATGACCACCAGCAGCGCCGAGATTGAAGAGGCTGATCGCCAGCACTTGCGCGATCAGGGCTTCAGCGACCGGGATATCTGGGACATCGCCAACGTCACCGGGTTCTTCAACATGTCCAACCGGGTGGCCAGTGCCACCGCCATGGCGCCCAACCCCGAATATCACGCGCAAGCCCGATGATCCGACGCCTCGCCCTTGCCTTTTGTCTGATGGCCGGGCCGGGTCTGGCGCAAGATCTGACCCTGCCCGCCAGCGCGCGTCAGATCAGCGAGAGGACCTCGCCGCTTGACAGCTATGAGCTGCCCACAGGGCCGGTTGCGGATGGCATAGTCCCGTCCCGCACGGTTGAGGGGCGGGTCGAGCGGCTGACATGGCGCTTGCAGGCGGGCTCTAGCACGACGCTGCAATTGCTGGCTCCGCTACGGGATCAGCTCGTGGCGCAGGGCTTTGATATCCTGTTCGAATGTGAGGCTCGGACTTGTGGCGGGTTCGATTTCCGCTTCGGAACCGAGGTCGTGCCAACACCTGATATGTATGTCGCCATTCGCGACTATCGTTTTTTGTCTGCTACCAAAGGCGATGAGGCGCTCAGCCTGCTGGTCAGCCGTAACGCGCCGGATGGCTATGTGCAACTGATCCGCGCTGCACCTGTTGATGCTCCGGCTCCAACGCCTGTGATCGTTGAGCAATCCGCCAGCGGAACCGAAGGTCTATTGGATGCGTTGCAGCAGTCGGGCCATGTCATTCTGGACGATTTGCATTTCCGCACCGGCGAGGTGGCGTTGGGCGACGGCCCGTTCGCCTCATTGTCGTTGCTGGCGCAGTTTCTGGCCGACAATCCGTCAACCCGGTTGGCGTTGGTCGGGCATACCGACGATACCGGCACATTGCAGGCCAATACAAAGGTCAGCACCGAACGGGCGCAGGCCGTGCGCGCCCGTCTGATCGACGCGCATGGCGTTGCGGCGGATCGGATCGAGGCACAGGGCGTGGGCTATCTTGCGCCGCTGACCTCGAACGCGACACCGGAAGGGCGCGATCTGAACCGTAGGGTCGAGGCGGTCTTGCTGGTCAACTGACGCGTCTGCACAAAAAAAGACCCGCACGAAGAACGCACGGGCCGATCCAGTTCACCGGGAGAATTACCAGTCCATCGCGCCTTTTTCGGAATAAGCGTCAACGAGGAAGTCTATGAAGGCCCGTACCTTGGGCTGAGTGAAACGGCCTGGAGGATAGACCGCGTAGATGCCTTGCACCTCATCCGGCAGGGATGGCATGGCATCTACAACCTCACCGGTCTTCAACGCATCGGCGTAAAGATAGCTGGGCAGATAGGCGATCCCGAGGCCCGAGACTGCTGCGTTCAGAAGCGATTGCCCGTCATTCACGCTGAGCCAACCGGCCGTGCGCACCTGACGTTTCTCGCCCGACGGGGCCGTCAGGCGCCAGACGTTGCCCGAGGATTGGCTGGAATAGTGCAGCAGCTTGTGTTCGTTCAGATCGTCGATCTTCTGCGGCCGTCCGTATTTCTCGATATAGCTGGGTGCCGCGACCATGCGTTTGACGGTTTCCGTCAGCTTACGGGCGCGCAAAGTGCTGTCTTCCAGCTCTCCGATGCGAACGGCGACGTCAAAACCCTCGGAGATCAGTTCCACGTAGCGGTTATTGAGCACCATGTTCACGGTAATGTCGGGATAGGTGGCCAGAAAATCTGACAGCACGGGCGACAGGTGATTGACCCCGAAATCCGTCGCCACGCTGATCCGCAGCAGGCCAGAAGGGGCCGATTGCATCGCGGTGACCAGCGAATCCGCCTCGCCCGCGTCGTTCAACACCCGACGGGCGCGGTCATAATAGGCCAGTCCAATCTCGGTCGGAGAAACGCGGCGAGTGGTCCGGTTGAGCAGCCGTGCCCCCAGCCGCGATTCGAGGCTGGACACGTGCTTGGAAACGGCTGATTTGGAGATACCCATCTTCTTGGCCGCATCGGTGAAGCCACCTTGGTCCACCACATTGGCAAAGGCTTCCATTTCCGTCAGTCGATCCATTCTCGTTCCCCAGGTCTTGCTACTTGCGACGACTTTGCCCCTCAATCTGGGCGGAATCGGGGCGGACATGGGATAATATCAGGGTTTTGAATCGGATCGTTTGCGTATCAGAAACGCGGAAACAGCTGTTTCCAGCTATGGTGAACGCCCTGCAAACTGGTGTTTTCTGGAAAATATTCAAGATGTGCTAGGTTGAGAATGGCATTTTTGTGACGAGGGAGGAGATCATGAAAGCCATTTTTACAACCATTTCAGTTGCTCTGTTTGCCACAGTCGCCGGAGCGCAGGACCAAACGCCATCCGCGCCGGGTGCGCAGGTCTATTTCGCGAACCTTGCCGATGGCGACACAGTGCAATCGCCGGTCACAGCGGTCTTTGGCCTCAGCGGCATGGGCGTCGCGCCTGCGGGGACCGAAGCGGACAATACCGGCCACCACCACCTGCTGATCAACCGCCCACCACTGGGTCAAGGCGAGGACGGCGCGGATGAGCTGCTCTATGGGCTGCCCTCAGACGAAAACCACATGCATTTCGGCGGTGGCCAGACCGAGGTCACTCTGGATCTGCCCGCAGGTCAGCACACGCTGCAACTGGTTCTGGGCGATGCTGGACACGTTCCGCACAACCCGCCCATTGTATCCGAAGTGATTACGATTTCGGTCGAATAAAGGGGGCGCCGGGTAACGCCGCAAACCAAGAGTTTTGAGGGCCGCTAAGGGTTTGAAGTGCCTGCTCTTCGCTGTTATTCCTTCTCATCACAATGACGTGATCGAGGGGGGGAGCGCGATGCAGGTGGTTTATGGCGTGAACAGGTCTTTTCTGTTCCCGGCTCTGCTTTCCGCATATTCCGCTGTCAAAAACGCCAGCAAGCCTTTGGATGTGACAATCTTCGGGCAGGATTTCACAGACGAAGACATTGCGATTGTTGAGCAGGTCAATCAATCCCTTACGGGAGGGACGATTTCTTACCAGAAATTCGATCTGGAAAATCTGCCAGGCTTTTCCGAGTATAAGTCGAAGTTCCCTGCGATCACGATGCTGCCTTTGTTTCTGCCCCAGCTTTGCGAAAAGCGCTGCATTTTTGTGGATGCGGACACTCTGGTTGTTTCGGATGTTTGGGAATTGCTGGACATGGACCTTGAAGGGCAGCCCTTTGCCGCATGTGTGGATATGGGGTTGGTGACGCTTGGCGGAGGGGATTTTCTGCGCCCTTCCCTGCAGCAGATTTTCAGACCGGGGCGCGAGCATAAAAAGTCGCTCAGCCGTGTGAGCAAGAGCATTAGGTTGGGGTTCATACCGGGCGAAGGGTATTTCAACGCCGGCATCATGGTGATGGACTGTTCGGCCATTCATGGCGATCGTGAATTACGTGAAATTAGCGATTTCGAGAAGCTGGTTCCGCACATTCCCTACCTGCCCGAACAGGACAGAATGAACCAATTGTTTCACGGTCGCTGGTTTCGCTTGCCTATTCAGTGGAACACGCGCCCTCAGATCTGGTTTGACGCACACAGTCCGAAATACCGCAAAATGTCCAAGACGTTCCGCCAGCATCTGAGTGATGCAAACAGAACTCCAAAAATCTGGCACTATGTCGGTGGCAAAAAACCTTGGCGCGCGACGCGAATGGCGCGCCTGCTGTTCCATCGCGCCTACCGTGACTACGAAACCTACATGGCCCAATTCGAGAAAGAGACAGGCCTGACTTATACCATGTAGACCTCAGCGCCCCTACATTGCGGCGGCCAGACGGGTGCCCTGATTGATCGCCCGTTTCGCATCCAATTCCGCCGCAACATCTGCGCCACCGATCACATGCGGCGTGATCCCGCGTTCGATCAGGGCGTCCGCAAGGCTGCGCTCGGACAGTTGACCGGAACACACAACGATGGTGTCCGCAGCAATCACCGTCGGGTCGGCGCGCTCTTCACCAAAGCTGATATGCAGGCCGTCATCGTCGATATGCTCGTAATTCACGCCGCCCACGAAGTTGACGTTTTTCATCTTGAGTGTCGCGCGGTGAATCCAGCCGGTGGTCTTGCCCAAGCCTTTGCCATGCACCTGATTCTTGCGTTGCAACAGAGTCACCTGACGCGCCGGGGCTGCAGGCTGAGGGCCTTCCGGTGCCAGACCCGAACGGTGCTGTTCCGGGTCGGTTACGCCCCATTCCTTCATCCAGGCCGGCAGGTCGGTGGTGATGCTGTGGCCGTCCTCCAGCAGGAACTCGGATACGTCAAAGCCGATACCGCCAGCGCCGATGACGGCGACGGATTTGCCGACCTCTGCTTTCTCGCGCAGCACGTCGATATAGCTGATGACGTTGTCGCGGTCCTGACCTGGGATTTCCGGATCACGCGGGATAACGCCGGTGGCAATGACGACTTCGTCAAAGCTGGTCAGGTCGTCGGCGCTGACTTCGCGGTTCAGTTCCACCTTCACGCCCAGATCATCCATCATGGTGCGGTACCAATCGACCAGCCCCCAAAATTCCTCTTTCCCCGGCACCTGTTTGGCCATGTTCAACTGTCCACCGATCTCCGAGGCGCGATCAAACAGCGTGACGTCATGGCCGCGCTGGGCGGCGGTCATAGCGGTAGACAGGCCGGCCGGGCCAGCGCCCACAATGGCAACGGTCTTACGCGTCTCGGCCTTGCCAATGACAAGTTCGGTCTCATGGCAGGCACGGGGATTGACCAGGCAAGAAGTTAGCTTTCCGCCGAACGTATGGTCCAGGCAGGCCTGGTTACAGGCGATACACGGCGCGATCTGCGCGGACTGACCGGCAATCGCCTTGTTGACGAAATCCGCGTCCGCCAGCATCGGACGCGCCAGCGAAACCATGTCGGCGCAGCCGGTCGACAGAACCTCTTCGGCGACCTCGGGCGTATTGATCCGGTTCGAGGTGATCACCGGGATGCCAACCTTACCCATCAGCTTTTTGGTCACCCAGGCAAAGGCGGCACGCGGAACGCTGGTTGCGATGGTGGGAATCCGAGCCTCGTGCCAGCCGATGCCGGTGTTGATGATCGTGGCGCCGGCTTGTTCGATCCGCTGTGCAAGTTCGACCACCTCTTCATGGGTCGAGCCATTTGGGACCAGATCGATCATCGACAGGCGGTAGATGATGATGAAATCAGTACCCACGGCCTCACGCGTGCGCCGCACGACCTCGATCGGCAGGCGCATACGGTTTTCATAGGAACCGCCCCAGCGATCCTCACGTTTGTTGGTGTGGGTCACGAGGAACTGGTTCAGGAAATACCCCTCGGAACCCATGATCTCTACCCCGTCATAGCCCGCCTTCTGGGCGTGGACCGCCGCATTAACGATGTCGCTGATCTGCTTCTCGATTCCGTCTTCGTCCAGCTCACTGGGCGGGAACGGAGAAATCGGGGATTTCACCGGGCTAGGCGCCACGCATTTGGGGCCATAGGCATAGCGTCCCGCATGCAGAATCTGCATCGCGATCTTGCCACCCGCCTCATGCACGCGGTCGGTCACGACCGAGTGGTTCGCCACGTCCTTGTCGGTGGTCATCATCGCCGCGCCCGGCAGGACAGACCCTTCGAGGTTCGGGCCAATCCCACCCGTCACCATCAGCGCCACGCCCCCGCGGGCACGATCCGCATAGAACTCGGCCACGCGGTTCCAGTCGCCGGTCTCTTCCAACCCGGTATGCATCGAGCCCATCAGCACGCGGTTCTTCAACGTGGTAAAGCCCAGGTCCAGCGGGGCCAGCATGTTTGGGTACGCAGTCATGGCGAACTCTCCCTTCCGAAGTTGAGAAATAGATTGACGTTCGCGTAAACATTGTCACGCGAAACCTAACGTCATCCCCTTTGCGCCTGTCGCGCGGCTTGATAGAGAGGTCGCAAACCCTATCCAAGAGGCCTCGCATGACCCCGGAAGAGATCGCCAAACTGCCCTATCGCCCCTGTGTCGGGCTGATGTTGATGAATGGAGAGGGCAAGATTTTCGTGGGGCAGCGCAATGACCGCCACAAGGACGCGTGGCAGATGCCTCAAGGCGGGGTGGACAAGGGGGAAGACCCCCGCGACGCGGCACTGCGTGAGCTGTGGGAAGAAACCGGGGTGACGGCTGATCTGGTCGAGGTCGTGGCCGAGACTGACGGCTGGCTGCCCTATGATCTGCCCCACGACATCGTTCCAAAAATCTGGAAAGGCCGTTATCGCGGGCAAGAGCAGAAGTGGTTTCTGCTGCGCTTCACCGGCCATGACGACCAGATCAATATTGCAACGGACCATCCCGAATTCACCAGCTGGAAATGGCAGGCCCCGGATCAACTGGTTGAAGAAATAGTGCCGTTCAAACGCGCGGTCTACGAACAGGTGATCGCGGGTTTTGCGGATCATCTGAGCTGATCACCAGCCTGCACGTTGCCGTGAGGGGGCGTGGTTCGGGTCAAGGCGTGCCTCTAGCTTGGGTGCATGAAAGACACCGTGCCAGACCCCATCACCATCAAACCCGCCGGACGGCGCTTTCAGGGCTCGGACCAGCGCGCGCCTCTGCGTGAGGGATTGCGCGGGTGCGGAGAGTTCGGCCCCTCTCAGACGGCAGGGCGGTTCTACCCGATGGCCTGCGTCGCGCTTGAGGTGACGCAGCGCTGTAATCTGGACTGCACGCTCTGCTACCTCTCGGACCGGGCCGAGATGACTTATGATCCTCCGCTTTCGGTCCTGTTCGCGCGGATTGCCACGATCCGCAGCCATTATGGCCGCGGCGTTTCCGTTCAATTGACCGGCGGCGACCCGACCCTGCGCAAGGTTGAGGACCTTGAGGCGCTTTGCCGCGAGATCAGGCGGCTGGGTATGCGCTCCTGCCTGATGACCAACGGCATCCGCGCCAGCCGGGCGATGCTGACGCGATTGGCCGCAGCGGGGCTGGATGACGTGGCCTTTCACGTGGACATGACGCAAGAGCGCAACGGGTTCACCTCCGAAATGGAGCTCAACCGCGTGCGCAAAGCCTATATCGACCGGGCGCGCGGTTTGGGGCTGCGTATTCTCTTCAACACAACCGTTTTTGGCGGCAACTTTGCTGAAATCCCCGCCTTGGCCCGCTTCCTGAGGGACCAGCCCGAGGTCGGTTTTGTTTCGTTCCAGATGCAGGCGGATACCGGGCGCGGCGTGTTGCGGGTGCGACCCGATGGAATCACGCAAGACAGCGTCATCCGCGCGGTCGAGCAAGGCTATGGCACGTCTTTACATTTTGACTCGGCAGCCGTCGGGCATTCCAGTTGCAACCGGTATAGCAGCGTAGTTTCGGCGGGGGGCAAGGCCGTGTCGTTGCTGTCGAACCAGCGCCTGGTGCAGCGGGTGATTGCGGCGCTTGAGGAGGTGGATGCAGGCCAAGACGCTCATATCCGCATCCGCCCGAGCGTGGGACGCCTGATCCGCCGCCATCCACTGCTGGCCCTTTGGGCGCTTGGCCATCTGGCGGGCTGCCTTTTGCGGCTGGGGTCGGGGGTGCTACGCGGACCGATACGGCGGCAGGCCGTGTTCATCCACAATTTCATGGCTGCGGATGCGTTAGAGGAGGACCGCTGCGCCTCCTGCGTGTTCATGGTTGCGACGGCCAACGGGCCGCTCTCCATGTGTGTCCACAACGCACAGCGCGATCAGCATCTGGCCGCGCCGGATCGAGTAGACAGCCCGATGGGCACCTATTGGTGGAACGCGGCGACGCGCGGCCTGTCGGCTCGCCCGGACTTGCCCGCGCTGAAAGACCCTAGGGTGGCCCCGCTGAAACGCCTCAAAGGGCAGTTGCGCGCTGCTCGTCAAAGCCGAAAGGACGCTTCATGAGACAGGTTCTGATCCTGATGCTGCTGCCGCTTCTGACCGCCTGCGCCAGTGTGGAGAGGCTGGCCTTGCCCGCCGCGACGCCCTTGCCCGACACGGCCCTGACCCGCGCCGCGCCCCCTCCGGGCGAAAGGGTGGATCATGGCGATTGGACCCGCTTTCTGACCCGCTACGTAGCCCCCGATGCGCGTGGAGTGAACCGGGTGGCTTATGGGCAGGTGAGCGCGGCAGATCGTGCGCTGCTGGATGATTATCTGACCGAGCTGCAGGCTGTTGATCCGGCCAATCTGACCCGCGATCAGCAATTGGCCTATTGGATCAACCTCTATAACGCGCTGACGGTGGATGTGGTGCTTGAGGCCTATCCGGTCGCCTCGATCCGAGACATCAAGGATGGGCCGTTGTCGATTGGCCCGTGGGGTCGCCCTTTGACTGTGGTCTCTGGCCAGAGCTTAACCCTGAACGACATCGAACACCGCATCATCCGACCAACTTTCAATGAGCCGCGCATCCACTACGCGCTGAACTGCGCAGCGGTGGGGTGTCCGAACCTGATGGCCCGCGCGTGGGAGGCCAAGACGCTGGAACGTGACCTCGCCGCATCCGAGCACGCCTATGTCAACGACCCGCGTGGGGTGCGGTTTGATGATCAGGGGCGGTTGATCCTGTCGAAAATCTACATCTGGTTCCGCGAGGATTTTGGGCCGAATGAACAGGCCGTGATTGCCTATCTCGGAACAGCAGCCGACCCGGAGTTGCATCAGCGCCTCAAACAGGCGCGACGTGTGAACGCTTATGAGTATGATTGGGCGTTGAACGATGCAGGGGCTGGCTCCTAACGGCGCGGAGCAAAGGCCATAGGCCGCCGCGCCAGCGCCGACCCGCCCCCAACGGGGCGGCGCTTTTGCAGCCTTGAATATTGCTCGAACCTATCAGTATCTGACTGCCATAAAGCTTTTATATCCGAGGCCGGATGCGCCACCCCGCGGGTCGGCGCTGTCCCGGCTCAGCGCTTTACAGCAATCCTTCTTCCCGCAGCAATTCTTGCAAGTTGGCTTCGGGGCGTGGGCCGATATGGCTGATCACTTCGCGTGCACAGACATTGCCAATCTTGGCGCAGGTCTCATAGTCGCGGCCGGTGGCCATGCCGTACAGGAAACCGGCTGCGAACTGATCGCCTGCGCCGGTCGCATCTACGGGCACTACTTTTTCGACCGCAACATCGTGACGGGTGTCGCCGTTCAGAACCGTCACGCCGTCGCCCGAACGGGTGCAGACGACCAGAGGGCAGATTGCGGCGGTTTTGGCCAGTGCGTCCTCAAGATCGTCGGTTTCGAACAGCGATTTGATCTCAGCCTCGTTGCCGATCACGAAGTCCAGTTCGTTCTCGATCAGCAGCAGGAAATCGACCCGGTGACGCTCGACGCAGAAAGGATCGGAAATGGCGATACCGGCCTTGCCGCCGCCTCTGTGACAGGCGCGCGCGGCCTCAAGAAACGCGGCTTTACCCTTTTCCTTGTCGAACAGATACCCCTCGAGGAACATGATCTGGCTGTTTCCGGCAACCTCGTCCGAGACGTCCTGAGACGACAGTTCCGAGGAAATCCCCAGATAGGTGTTCATCGACCGCTCACCATCGGGCGAGACGAAGATCATCGAGCGTGAGGTCGGCAGCTCGCCGCCCGGCACAGGTGGGTTCACGAAATCCACGCCGTCTTCGTTCATCGCATCGGCATAGAATCTACCCAACGCGTCATCATGCACACGGCCAATAAAGGCAGCATCCAGACCCAGCGCACCCGCGCCCGCAATGGTGTTCGCGACCGAGCCGCCCGGTGTCTGCACCCGACCCTCCATCGAGGCATAGAGCACTTCGCCACGCTCTTGCTCGATCAGTTGCATGATGCCTTTTTCAATGCCCATCAGTTCCAGGAAACTGTCATCGGCCTGGGAAATGACATCCACAACGGCATTTCCGATGCCGGTCAGTTGGTAGGTTTTCATAGGGTCTTGTCCTCGAATTGACAGAGATCACGGATGATACAGGTCGGGCATTGCGGCTTGCGCGCCTTGCAGTGATAGCGCCCGTGCAGGATCAGCCAGTGATGTGCATGGAGTTGAAAGTCGGCTGGAATATTGTCCTCGATGGCGCGTTCGACGGCGTCTACGTCCTTGCCGGGGCAAATACCAGTGCGGTTGCCGACACGGAAGATATGCGTGTCCACCGCTTGCGCCGGTTGCCTCCACCACATGTTCAGAACCACATTGGCCGTCTTGCGACCCACACCGGGCAGGGATTGCAGCGCCGCGCGGGAATTGGGAACCTCGCCATCGTAGTCCTCGACCAATATACGGCTGAGCTTGATGACGTTCTTCGCCTTCTGGCGGAACAGGCCGATGGTTTTGATATGCTCGATCAAGCCCTCTTCGCCCAGATCCAGCATCTTTTGCGGAGTGTCCGCGATCTTGAACAGCGCGCGCGTGGCTTTGTTGACGCCCGCATCGGTCGCTTGCGCCGAAAGCGCCACTGCAACGACCAGAGTGTAGACGTTCACATGCTCCAGCTCGCCCTTGGGTTCCGGGTCTGCTTCTTGAAAGCGCGTAAAGATCTCGCGGATCGTGTGATAATCGAGTTGCTTTGCCATCCGAGCCTTAATGCCGCCCAAGGGCCAATGACACAAGCCCAAAGCCAATGCGCAAGTTCCGGGTCGCAGGGGCGTGACCGGCGCGTTATGGTTTGGATCAACAGATGAGGTGAAAGCCATGAACGTCCAGACCCCCGAAAGTGGATACCACTACAACGTCATGCGCCGCGCGATCGAGTTGATTGATCAGGGCGGCGAAACCCTCAGCCTCGAAGAACTGGCCAGCCAGATGGGCATGAGCCCCGCCCATTTCCAGCGCCTGTTCTCGCGCTGGACCGGGGTGTCGCCAAAACGCTACCAGCAATATCTGACGCTGGGCCATGCCAAAGCCCTGCTGCGGGAACGGTTCACCACGTTGGAGACTGCCCACAACGTCGGTCTGTCCGGCAGCGGCCGGTTGCATGATTTGTTCCTGAAATGGGAATCCATGAGCCCCGGTGAATACGCCCGCAAAGGCGCGGGGCTGACGGTCTACTGGGGATGGTTCGATTGCCCCTTTGGTTCGGCGCTGGTCATGGGGACCGACAAGGGCATCTGCGGCATGGCGTTCGGTGCCGAAACCGGCGAGGCCGCCGCGATGGAGGATATGACTTCGCGCTGGCCCAAGGCCGATTTCGTCGAGGATCCCGAAAAGCTGCGTTCTTGGGTCGAGGCCTCTTTTGGTGCGAACCGGTCCGAGACACCACTGCATCTGATCGGCTCACCGCTGCAGATCAAGGTTTGGGAGGCGCTGATGCATATCCCCTCGGGTCAGGTCACGACCTATTCCGAGATTGCGCAGCGGGTGGGGTCGCCTCAGGCGGTGCGCGCGGTGGGAACAGCGGTTGGCCGCAATCCGGTCAGCTGGCTAATCCCCTGCCACCGGGCCCTGCGCAAGTCGGGCGGTCTGGGCGGATACCACTGGGGTCTGCCGGTGAAGCGCGCGATGCTCGCCTATGAGGCCGCGCAGGCGGATGCCTGAAATAGAGCGAGGCACCGCGAGGTGCCTCACCGCTGGATCACCAAGGGTGTTTACTCGGGCACCCAACCACCGACGGCTTTGACCTCAAGGAAGTCTTCCAGACCAAATACGCCGCCTTCGCGGCCGTTGCCGGATTGCTTCATCCCGCCGAACGGAGATCCCGCGCTGCGCGACTGACCGTTCATCTCAACCATCCCGGACCGCAACACCCGCGCCATGCGGTTGGCGCGCGCGCCGTCCTGTGTTTGGACATAGTTGGTCAGGCCATAGGGCGTGTCATTGGCGATCTCGACGGCTTCTTCCTCGGTGTCGAAGGGGATCATGGTCAGAACCGGGCCGAAGATCTCCTGCCGCGCAATGGTCATCTGGTTGTTGGCATCGGCAAACACCGTCGGGCGCACATAGTAGCCCTTGTTCAGCCCCTCGGGCCGTCCGGTGCCACCTGCGACCAGCCGCGCGCCTTCATCGATACCGGCTTGGATCAGGTCCTGAATTTTGGTCCACTGAAGCTCATTCACAACGGGGCCGATATGGCGGCCTTCCTCCGTGGCCGGGCCGACCGTGACAGCGTTGGCCACTTCGGCTGCGGTTTCCACGGCCTTGTCATAAATCGGGCGCTGCACCAGCATCCGGCTGGGGGCGTTACAGCTTTGGCCGGTGTTGTTCATCATGTGCAGCACACCGCGTTTCACGGCCTTTTCATCCGCATCCTCAAAGATCACGTTGGCGCCTTTGCCGCCCAGTTCCAGATGCACCTTTTTCAGCGTATCGGCAGCGCTTTTCGAGATCGCAGTGCCCGCGCGGGTCGAGCCGGTGAAGCTGATCATGTCCACATCCGGATGCGCAGAGAGTTGCGAACCGACACCCACGCCATCGCCGTTCACCAGATTGAATACGCCCGGTGGAAAACCGGCCTCGTCCATCAGTTCGGCAAAGATCATCGCGTTCAGGGGGCTCTGCTCGGACGGTTTCAGAACCATCGTACAGCCCGCGATGGCCGCCGCGCCGACCTTGAGGGTAATCTGGTTCATCGGCCAGTTCCACGGCGTGATCAGACCGGCGACGCCCACGGCTTCATAGATGATACGATCGTTGGGGGCGTGATCGCCCAGAGGGCGTTCGAATTCAAACGCCTTGGCGGCGCGGATGAAGTTCTTGAGGTGATAGATCCCGGCACCGGATTGAGCCGTGCGAGACATGTCGATCGGCGCGCCCATCTCAAGCGACATGGCCTGCGCCAGATCCTCGGACCGGGTCATGTAGAGGTCGGCCAGCTTTTCAACCAGGGCGATACGCTCTTGGACCGGCGTGGCCATCCAGCCGGGCAAGGCCGCCTTGGCCGCGGCAACAGCAGCGTCAGTGTCGGCCTGAGAGCCGAGGGAGATCACCGCGCAGGGTTCCTCGGTCGAGGGGTTGATGACTTCGAAATCATTCGCCTCAGATGGAGCAACCCATTGACCGTTAATGTAGAAATCGCGTTTTTCGATCATGGCGTATCCTCCAGGCCGTGATGTCAAAGACTGGTTTTGTCGCGCAGTCTGTCATTCGCTCTGAGGCGCGGCAAGGGGGTAATTTGATCAAATTTGCTTGGCGAAGCCTTGGAAAAAGACTTTTGCGGAAGGTTTAACTCTGGCGCAAAGTGGTTAGGTTCACTGCATTCGACTCGGTCAGTAACCAAAGAAGGAGTTGCACCATGGGTTTGCGTATCAACGACACGGTCCCGAATTTCACCGCAGAGACGGATCAGGGCACCATTCAGTTTCACGATTGGATTGGTGACAGCTGGGCGATCCTGTTCTCGCATCCCAAGGACTTCACCCCGGTTTGCACCACCGAGTTTTCGGCTGTGGCCCAGTTGAACGACGAATGGGCGGCGCGCAACACCAAGGTGATCGGTGTTTCGGTCGACGGGGTCGAAGACCACAAGAAGTGGAAGAAAGATATCGAAGCCTATGGCAAGGCCAACCCCGGTTTCCCGATCATTGCAGATGACGGGCTGGCGGTGTCCAAGGCCTTCGACATGCTGCCCGCGGAGGCCTACTTGCCCGACGGCCGCACCCCTGCGGATAGCGCCACCGTGCGTTCGGTGTTCATCATTGGACCCGACAAGCAGTTGAAGCTGTCGATGACCTATCCGATGACCGTGGGCCGAAACTTTGCCGAGATCCTGCGGGCGCTGGACGGGCTACAGATGTCGTCCAAGGGTGTTGCGACGCCCGCCAACTGGGTACCGGGTGAGGATGTGATCATCCCGCCGACCGTTTCGAACGAAGATGCCAAGGCGAAGTTTGGTGAGTTCGAGACGATCTTCCCTTATCTGCGCAAGACTAAGGCTCCGTCCTGATTTAGGTCGGGTCAGGGGGGCTGTCTGCCCCCCATCGCGCTTGAGCGCGATTCCCCCGAGGATATTTTCAGCCAGATGAAGCAGGCGGGCGCTGCGGGTGCAGGTGGAGCTGTGCTCGGTAAGCGGCGCGTTTGACTTCGCGGGTCAGTTTGTCTGAGAAGGGTGGTTTTGTCTGGATGGTCGAGCCGCCGATTTCGCGGGCCACTTCGCGGTTGCCGCTGCCCAAAAGGGCGTGAATTGGCTGACCGGTGATCCAGTGCATTTGCAAGAAGGTATCCACGGGGCGGTCGATTTGATCCGTCGCCTTGAGGAGCCGTTTTGCGGCATTGCGGCCGACCATTTGGCAGACGCATTGCAGGCCGATCACTTTGGGCAGGATCAGGCTCAGGCCGTTTTCTTCTGCCAATATTTTGGCCGCGACTTCGCGTTGTTTGACAGGGATGCGGATATAGTGATCCAAGGTGGCGATGGCGTGCAGCATTTTGACTGCTTCGGCCATTTTGTCAGGATCGACGCGCAGGTCATCCTCGGTGATGATGGCCAGATCAATCTCTTCATCCACCAGTTTCTGCCAGAGACGCCGGTGGCTTTGGAACACGCCGATTTCCGCGGGGCGCAGGTCGAACGGGTAGTGCGGCTTGTGCAGGGTGCCGGGATGCAGGCGGACATCTGCGATCTGGTCCGGCTCGCGCCCATTGGTAGCCTCAAACAGTTCGGCATTCGGCAGGTCGTTGCACAGCTGGTCTGCATTGGCGCGGCGGGCCGTGCTGGAAGACATATGGATGACAAAGGATCGCATGATGCGTGCATAGAACACGGGCGCGTGAGGGGGAAGAGCAACGCGAGAGAAATGGGCGTTCATTTTGCAAGCTGAACTAGTGCGAGCGGTGTCGGCGACCGGTTCTTGAAAGGACAGAAATATGCTAGGGTGCGATAGGCAGACGAACCAGGCATCCGCACCATCGGGCGATCACACTGTGACACACAGGAGAAGACGATGGCTTTTACAGATTGGTATGTCGAAGGTGATGCTTTTGGGAACTGTAATTGCGGCTACGCGTGCCCTTGCCAGTTCGAGGAACTTCCAACACAGGGCAATTGCCGTGGTTTCGAAGTGCTTGAAGTCTCGAAAGGCCATTTTGGAGATACCGACTTAGCGGGTGCCAAGGCCGCTTTGATCTATGCCTGGCCGGGTCCGATCTTTGAGGGCGGCGGCGAGATGCAGGTGATCATCGATCCAAGTGCGTCGGACGCTCAGAGGGCCGCACTAGAAAAGGTCTTCCACGGGGAAGAGACCGAAGAGATGGCGACCCATTGGTTCGTCTTCCGTGCGATGTGCAAAACCGTGCATGAGACTCTGTTTCTGCCGATAGACTTCGAGATGGATATGGAGGAGCGTACGGCCAAGGTGTCTATCGGTGATGTGCTGAATTCGACTGGCCGTCCTATTGAAGCGCCGCATGGTGGTGGCCCACATCGCGTGCGGATCGACATTCCCGGCGGGATTGAATTCACTTTAGCCGAGATCGGCAGTGCCTCGACCAAGGCCGACGCGGCGATCAAGCTGGACCTGAACGACAGTTACGGGCAGTGGCATCTTATGAAGCACGGGCCGTCGGGGGTGGCGCACTAAGGATCAGGCTTCTCCAAAATCCACAAGAACCGGTGCGGTGTCGTAGATGATCCGCACCGATTGGAATCGGGTTTGATCCTCGGTCAGTTCAAACAGGTCTACGCATTCAATCGTTTCAGGGTGCCCGTTTCGGATGGTGCGGGTGTAGTTGAAATGAACCGCCATCTGCGGCGCACCGGATGTATCGGCAAAGGTGTTCTTGTGAAGGGTGGACCGGTCGCTCGTGATGTTCATAACGTTGGTATAGAAGTCACGCGCCGGTTGCTTGCCCGATATCGGAGAGGTTGCCGTCGCGTCCTCGGCAAACAGGTTTAGCATCGCGGTTAGGTCACCGCTTTCGATGGCTTGTAGGTACAGCCGCGCCAGTTCATCCATCTGCTCCTTGTTAGACATCGCCAACCCTCCTGCTGGGCGGCACTGTAACACAAAAAAGGCCCCGGCGGTTTCACCGGGGCCTTAATCATTTGAAAGAGGAACAGATTACTCTGCGTCTTCTTTCTTTTCTTTCTTCTCGGGAACGATCTCTTCGCCGGTTTCCTGATCGACCACTTTCATCGACAGGCGCACCTTGCCGCGATCGTCAAAGCCCAGCAGTTTGACCTTTACTTCCTGACCTTCCTTCAGAACATCCGACGGATGGTTCAAACGGCGGTTTTCGATCTGGGACACGTGGACCAGACCGTCGCGCTTGCCAAAGAAGTTCACGAAGGCACCGAAGTCGACGATCTTGACCACTTTACCGGTGTATATCTGACCTTCTTCCGGCTCGGCCACGATCGAATAGATCATGTCGTATGCCTTCTGAATTGATTCACCATCGGGCGAGGCGATCTTGATGACGCCGTCGTCGTTGATGTCGACCTTGGCGCCCGAAACCTCAACGATTTCGCGGATGACCTTACCGCCCGAGCCGATCACTTCGCGGATCTTGTCGGTCGGGATGTTCATGGTCTCGATGCGCGGAGCGTGAACCGAGAATTCGTTGGTCTCGGACAGGGCTTTGCCCATTTCGCTCAGGATGTGCATACGGCCGTCTTTGGCCTGGGCCAGAGCGGTTTCCATGATCTGGGGCGTGATGCCTGCGACCTTGATGTCCATCTGCAGCGAGGTGATGCCGTTTTCGGTCCCCGCCACTTTGAAGTCCATGTCACCCAGGTGGTCTTCGTCACCCAAGATGTCGGTCAGAACAGCGTATTCGCCGTCATCTTCCAGGATAAGACCCATGGCCACACCGGCAACCGGTGCTTTCAGCGGAACACCCGCATCCATCATCGACAGCGAACCACCGCAGACCGAGGCCATTGATGAGGATCCGTTCGATTCCGTGATCTCAGACACCACGCGAACCGTGTAGGGGAAGTCGGTCGGCGCAGGCAGAACCGCCTGCAGCGCACGCCATGCCAGTTTGCCGTGGCCGATCTCACGACGGCCGGGCGAGCCAACGCGGCCCACTTCACCCACCGAATACGGAGGGAAGTTGTAGTGCAGCAGGAAGTTCGATTTGAAGTTGCCATGCAGCGCGTCGATGAACTGCTCATCGTCACCAGTGCCCAGCGTAGTCACGGCCAGCGCCTGTGTTTCACCACGGGTGAACAGGGCGGAACCGTGTGTACGCGGCAGCAGCGAGGTTTCGGCTTCGATGGCACGCACATCGGTGGTCGAACGACCGTCGATGCGCTTGCCGCCCTTGACGACGTCACCGCGCAGGATGCCAGCTTCCAGCTTTTTCATCGCCGAGCCAAGGTTCGCGTCTTCCAGCTGTTCCTCGGTCAGCGCTTCTTTGATCGCTTCACGGGCCGCGGCAACAGCGGCGGTGCGCTCTTGCTTGTCGGTGATTGCGAAGGCGGCGCGCATCTGCTCTTCACCGGCTGCGGCAACAGCGGCGTACAGCTCCGAATAGTCGGGGGCGACGAACTCAAACGGCTCTTTCGCGGTTTCTTCGGCCAGATCAATGATCAGGTCCAGAACCGGCTGGATTTGCTCATGCGCAAAGTTCACGGCACCCAGCATTTCAGCCTCGGACAGCTCGTAGGCTTCGGATTCCACCATCATCACGGCGTTCTTGGTACCGGCGACAACCAGGTCCAGACGCTGCTCGGGGTTCAGGCGCAGGTCCTGCATGTCGTCCACGGTCGGGTTCAGGACGTATTCGCCATCCACGAAACCAACACGGGCACCGGCGATCGGGCCCATGAACGGCGCGCCGGAAATGGTCAGAGCAGCGGATGCCGCGATCATCGCAACGATGTCGGGGTCGTTGACCAGATCGTGGCTCAGCACGGTGCACATCACCAGAACTTCGTTTTTGAAGCCGTCAACGAACAGCGGGCGGATCGGACGGTCGATCAGACGCGCGGTCAGCGTCTCTTTCTCGGTCGGGCGCGCCTCGCGCTTGAAGAAGCCACCCGGAACTTTACCGGCGGCATAGTATTTCTCTTGGTAGTGGACGGTCAGCGGGAAAAAATCCTGACCGGGCTTTTGCTGCTTGGCAAAGGTCACATTGGCCATGACGCTGGTTTCGCCCAGCGTGGCGATCACGGTGCCGTCCGCCTGACGGGCAACCTTGCCGGTTTCCAGTGTGAGCGTCTCTTCGCCCCACTGCATAGATTTCTTAGTTACATCAAACATATGCATATCCTAGAACGGAGCACTCCCGCCCCTGCGGGTCTCCGGTTTGCATGGCGGCCCCATTGCCGCCGACCCCACTTTATCTTCCATTCGAGTGCCGGGGTCAGGGCACAACGTCTCAGATACCCGCGCGCATACATGAGAATGCGTTGAAAGGAAAGGGGAACCGCTGCGATTGGCAGAAACGTGCAGACTGGAATTTAAGCACCCTGCGCTGCGCTTTTTTTGGGGCTGCGAAATGTCAGTTCCCAAGGGGCGTAAGATTCAAAAAAATGAATGAGTTTTGAAAAAACTGTATGCAGTGTAGACTGTTACCACTGAACCCACGGTCGAAGAGACGGGAATACGCCAAGAGGGTAACATACTCATATCCGTCAGCCGGCCGACTACCTTGGCGTTTGCAGCTTGCGAGCAAAGGGGCAAAGTATGGCTCAAACCAAGAAAATGCTGGATCCGGATCCGCGGATCTACGATTTCGAAACCGAGTATGAATTGGGTCAGGACAACGTCCGGCCATTCGGTTTAGATATCCACAACCCGGTTTTCCTGATCTCGAGTATTTTGATCTTTGCGTTCGTCTTGATCGCATTGGCCAATCAAGAGGCCGCGGCCGCCTTTTTTGGCTGGCTCAGGCCATGGCTCACCAGCACGTTTGACTGGTTCCTCGTCCTGTCAGTTAACGCCATCACCCTGTTCTGTCTGGTTCTGATCGTTCTGCCTGTCGGCAAAGTCAGGATCGGCGGCAAGGACGCCAAGCCTGACTATTCCTATGCCGGATGGATCGCGATGATGTTCGCCGCCGGTATTGGTATCGGTCTGCTGTTTTTCGGCGTGATGGAGCCGGTTTACTACAACTTTGCCGAAGGCGGGAACGCCCGGCCCCTGGGTATCGACATCGCAGTGCCCGGCAATGAGTATATCGGTATTGTTGGCACGATCCATCATTGGGGCCTTGAAGGCTGGGCGGTTTATGCCGCGGTTGGTTTAAGCCTTGCGATCTTTGCCTACAACCTTGACCTGCCTCTAACTTTGCGCTCGGCTTTCTATCCTCTTCTGGGTGAGCGTGTGTGGGGCTGGTGGGGTCATCTCATCGACACACTGGCGGTGTTTGCCACGCTGTTCGGTCTTACCACCTCTCTGGGTCTTGGGGCGCAGCAAGTTGCTGCTGGATTGTACGAGGTATTCGGTATCGAACCCAGTCCAACCGTCACTGTCCTGCTGATCATCGGCATTACGCTGATCGCGCTTGGTTCAGTCCTGCTGGGTATGGATGCGGGCGTGAAACGGCTAAGTGAGATCAACATGATCATGGCCGTTGGTCTGTTCCTTTTCGTCATCATTGTCACCGGAGTGGGTACAGCCATTTCGCGGTATTTCAACGTAATGGTGGATTACGTGACCCATCTGCCGGCACTATCCAACCCGTTCGGGCGAGAAGACACCAGTTACTTCCACGGCTGGACAACCTTCTACTGGGCCTGGTGGATCGCGTGGTCGCCCTTTGTGGGCATGTTCATCGCCCGAATTTCGAAGGGCCGCACGGTGCGTGAGTTCATCCTCTGCGCGCTACTGGCCCCCACGGCGGTCTGCGCCCTGTGGATGTCGACCTTCGGCGGCGCGGCGATCGACATGCTGAACGCAGGAGGAGCCGAAGGCGTGCGCGCAACCGTGATCGACAGCTATGCCCCCGAAGGCGCCCTGTTTGGGTTCCTAAAGGAACTGCCGCTCTATGGCATCATCGCGCCGATCGCCCTGATTTTGATTGTTGTGTTCTTTGTGACCTCATCGGATTCAGGTTCGTTGGTGATTGATACCATTACCGCCGGAGGCAAGATGGACGCTCCGGTGATCCAACGGGTGTTCTGGTGCACGCTCGAGGGTCTGGTGGCGATCGCCCTGCTCTTGGGCGGCGGTCTTGCGGCCCTGCAAGGCGCGGCAGTGTCGACGGGCATCCCGTTCACACTGGTGGTTCTGATGATGTGCTACTGCCTATGGCTGGCGCTTAAATCGGAAAAAGCCAAGATGTAGCAGCGCAAGTTGCACGCAGGGCCTTCTAGCCCTTGCCAATTGGCAACACCAAAAAAAACGCCCGCTGTTTCGGCGGGCGTTTTGATATCAGCTTGATCAGCTCTGACCTTAGCGGCGGATGCCCAGCTTTTTGATCAGGTCCTGGTAGCGTGCTTCTTCCTTGCCCTTCAGGTAGTCCAGCAGCTTACGGCGCTGGGCGACCATTTTCAGCAGACCGCGACGACCGTGGTTGTCTTTCTTGTGGGTCTTGAAGTGCTCGGTCAGGGTGGTGATGCGCGAGGTCAGGATGGCAACCTGGACTTCAGGCGAACCGGTGTCGCCCTCTTTGGTGCCGAATTCTTTCATGACGCGTGCTTTTTCAGCGGCAGTAATCGACATCGGGGTCTCCTTCAAAGGTTAGAGTTAATGGCGCAGGCCGGGATGTCGTCCAGCACAGGCCCATGGAGAAAACCGCACCGATTCCGATGCGGATGGGCGCGTATAGGCGCTTTTGGCGTGAATGGCAAAGGGATTCTGACGGTTCAGCCAGCAGGCAGGTATTCCGCCAATTCGGCCTCGGTCAGGAGATGGATGTCGTCCACCGTCAACCCGTCGGCCCCGAACAGATGCGCGACTTCGTGGCCGTTGAGGCTGACGCGGGTCAGGTTCTCATTCTCGGGGTCCTGCTCGATTTCGATCTCGGGTGGGTCCTGATCTTCCCAGGTGATCAGCAGGCGGTCCTCACCAGGTTGAAAGCCCATCACGGTGACTTCGGATTTCTCCGTGTCGGCGATGATGTCATCCGCGCCAGCGCCTCCGGTCGCGACGTCGCCGTCTTTGGCCAGTATCGTGTCCTCTCCTGCGCCGCCGTTCAGATAATCGGTTTCGCCGTCATCCTCATCGCCCAGCAACAGGTCGTCGCCATCGCCGCCGAACAACACGTCCTCACCTGCGCCGCCGGTCAGAGTGTCATCACCATAGCCGCCATGCAGGGTATCGTTGCCGTCTCCGCCGTTCAGATCATCGTCACCCTGACCGCCATACAGTGCGTCACTGCCTTTGCCGCCCTGCAAATGATCGTCGCCGAAATGACCGTAGAGCCTGTCATCGCCCTCATCCCCGAACAGGGTGTCATCGTCTGCCTCGCCATGCAGCAGGTCATCGCCCTGACCGCCGGACAGGGTGTCCTCACCTTCGGCTCCATGCATCACGTCGTCGCCATCGCCGCCCATGATGTGGTCATCACCGCCATAGCCGTTGATCTGGTCCATGCCGTCCTGCCCGGTAATGACATCGGCGTTGTCACTTCCGGCGATCACCAGATCGCCTTCATGTTCAGAAATCACCGTTCCGCCGGTGTCCTGCGCCGGCTCGACGCTCTCGCCCACATCAAGGAACTCACCTTCGCCGATCTCGGTCTGGCTTTCGTCCTCCGCGCCCTCGTCCTGCTCATCTTCTTCGATGAACGCATCCCCAATGGCGTATGCCGCGCCGCCGACGGCGGCCAATCCGATCAACCCGGCCAGAAACATATCGAACCCTCCGAAAGAAATGAGACGCCTTGGCGGCACTGTTCCATTCGAACGGTTCATCGGTCAAAGCATAGCTGGCCGAGTGGTTAACCCTTTGTCACCAGAGTTCGGGCTGCTGTGTATAGGCGATGTAAAGCGGATGTTTGGGGTGCCCGGCTTTGGACAGGCCCAGATGAAACAGAGGTTGCCCGGTGCCGCGCAGCAGCGCCTCAACCGCCGGGCCGCGGTCCAGATGCGCGCCGTGGGTGCCCCAGGCGGCAATGACCTGATCGGCCCATTGGACGCCCTCCAGAATGGTCGCGTCGTTTGCCGGACCGACCGGATCAGCGGCGGCGCGCATTTTACGCGGATCGGTGTCGCGCCAGGCAAAGATGTTGGTGACCTGAAACGCCCCGAACCCCAGCGCCCGTGAGCGGCGTTCGCAGCGCTCGACCGTCGGGTCGTTCTGCACCTCGGTCGCGGTTGACGGGTTCAGCATCACAAACAGCGCCTTGCGTCCCGCCGGATCCCAAACACGGGTCAGGCTGTATCGGTACTTCTCGCAATCCGAGTAGACGGCGGTCGAGGGCGCATCGCCCTTGGTATGCGTTCGGGTGATCATGCCCTTCGCCTAACACAGGGCTCAGGCGACGAACACCCGGCTTGGGTGCAGCTCGCCGGATTTGTAGATGCCCACCGCCACGGCCTTGCCGTCCAGCGAGGCCCAGGCTTCATCGCCGTATTCCACGTCCGAGGCCAGAACCATGCCCGGATTTCCGTTGCGCAGACGGGTGGCGCCTTCGGGGGTGCATTTCAGCTCGGGCAGGTCCGAAAGGCCGGTTTCCAGCGGGTGCAGGTAGTCGTCCAGCGCCTCGGTCTTGGCCATCTCGTCGATCTGTTCGATGGACAGTCCATCTTCGGCCTCAAACGGGCCGGACCAGATGCGGCGGAGTTCCTTGACGTGGCCGTGGCAGCCCAACGTCTCACCCAGATCCCGCGCTATCGAGCGGACGTATCCGCCTTTGCCACAGGTCATCTCCAGCACCACATGGTCTTCGTCAGGGCGGTCGACGAGGATCAGTTCCTCGACCCAGAGGGGGCGGGCGGACAGCTCCACCTCTTCGCCGTCGCGGGCTAGCTTATAGGCGCGTTGCCCGTCGATCTTCACGGCCGAGAACTTGGGTGGGACCTGCATGATATCCCCCAGAAATGGGGCGAGTGCCTGTTTGATATCGTCATCCGAAGGGCGCGCATCGCTTTGCGCAATCACTTCGCCCTCGGCATCGTCCGTGTTGGTCGCCTGACCCAAACGCACGGTGAAAGTGTAGGCTTTCAGCGCATCGGTAATGTAGGGAACGGTCTTGGTCGCCTCACCCAAAGCCACGGCCAGAACACCGGTTGCTTCGGGGTCCAGAGTACCCGCATGGCCCGCTTTCTTGGCGTCCATCGCCCAACGCACCTTGTTGACCACCGCGGTCGAGGTCATGCCCGCAGGCTTGTCCACCACCAGCCAACCGGAAATGTCGCGGCCCTTGCGTTTGCGTCCCATCTTGCACCTTGCCTTTTGCTAAGGCGCGCGGGTTAGCGGATCGTTTTGCCGCTGTCAAACTCAGGGCGCGTCTTCGACGACGCCCACGATTGGCCCCAGCGAGAACCCGATATCCGACCGGTTGCTGGCGCGCTCATACATGCGAGAGATATTTCCATCGAGGAACAGCGCATTCGGTGTCTCCAGCACGTCGCGGAACAGCCGGCCGAATTCATGGAAGGTCACGTAATCATCAGAGATGGCAAAGACCGTGCGCGTGCCATCGGCACTGGTGCCCACACCGTTGCGAATGTAGCGCGAGGTCGAATCGGGCAGGAACCGAGGGTGCAGTTCGCCGTCGATCACCAGCATCGGGCCGGATTGGGTTGCAAATCGGCACTGCGGGGCCTGATCGACGAAGGAGAGTGTTTCGAACACGTCAGCGCGGCCCTCACGGATGCAGAACACCCCGTTGGGCAACAAACCGAAATTACCGGGCCCGGCATTCGGGATCACGCGCATCTTCTCTTGCCCGTTTTCGACATAGTAGCCCACGGGCGAGCGGTCGTCGTGATACATGCCCGCATTCATCGCAAAGGCCAACCGTTTGCCTTCGGGCGCGAGCGTATCGTTCACAGATGAGAAATGCCCAAGCAAATCGCCTTCGTTATCGTTTAGAAACAGGCGTATGTCTTCCGAGGCATCGACCTCGCAGACCGTATACCGCTTGTCCTCATGGGTCAGCTTTTCACAGGTGACCGCATGGGCCTGCGCGGCCCAGAGAACCGCGCCAAGTGTTACGAATGCCCGGATCACTCGTCCAGATCGCGGCGCACCGCGTCCTGTTCGAACATACGGCGGGTGTCGTCCAGCCGGTCGAACGTGTCATCCAGACGGAACCGCAGATCGGGCGAGAATTTCAGGTTCAGCTTTTTGCCGATCATGCGCCGTAGTTCGCCTTTGTTGCGAGCGAGCAGGTCGATCACATCCTCTTGGCCTTTTCCGCCCAGCGGTAGCACATAGGCGGTGGCGATCTTCAGATCGGGCGAGGTGCGGACCTCACCTACGGTAATCGACATACGGTTCAGGTCGGGATCGTGGACATCTCCGCGCGCCAGAACTTCGGACAGGGTGCGGCGGATCAGTTCGCCGACACGCAGTTGCCGTTGGGACGGGCCGGGGCCATCGTGGAATTTGTTCTTTGCCATAACGACGATCTAAGCCCTAACCGAGCCTTTGCCAAGCGGGCGCGAACCGGGTAGGAGGCTTTGAGCCGACTTAGCGAAAAGGACCAGCGCAATGACCCATATTCCGGGGATCGTCATCACAGGGGCTTCGGGCCGTATGGGGCAGATGCTGATCAAGACTGTGACTGACAGTGATCAGGCGCGTCTGGTTGGGGTCGTTGAGCGCGCAGGACATGACTGGATCGGTCAGGATGTCGGCGAGGCGATGGGCGGGCAGACGCTGGGTATAACCGTGACTGACGACCCGCTTGAGGCGTTTGCACAGGCGCAGGCGGTGATCGATTTTACCGCGCCCGAAGCGACGCTGGAGTTTGCGGCACTTGCAGCGCAGGCGCGCTGCGTTCATGTGATCGGCACCACAGGCATGAGCGATGAACAGATCGCCGCGCTAGAACCAGCATCGCGCCATGCCGTGATTGTGCGGGCTGGGAATATGAGCCTTGGCGTCAATCTGCTGGTGCAACTGACCAAAAAAGTCGCCGCTGCGCTGGATGAGGATTTCGACATCGAGGTGATCGAAGGCCATCACCACCACAAGGTCGATGCGCCCTCGGGCACGGCGCTGATGCTGGGTGAAGCTGCCGCTGAAGGGCGTCGCGTTAAGCTGTCGGATGTGGCCGACCGGGGCCGCGATGGTATCACCGGGGCCCGTAAACGCGGAGACATCGGCTTCCATGCCATTCGCGGCGGAGACATCGTGGGTGAACATGACGTCCTGTTCGCCGCGCCAGGCGAACGGATCGTTTTGCGCCATCTGGCCACCGATCGCGCCATCTTTGCCCGCGGCGCGCTGAAGGCGGCGCTGTGGGGGCAGGGCAAGGCACCGGGTCAGTATGACATGGTGGATGTGCTGGGGCTCTAACCCAACACAACCAATGAGATTTTTTGAACATGGGCTTTACCTGACGCCGGGACTCGATCCATGCTTGCCTCGTAAGACAAGGGGGAAGAGTGCTTTGGTCAAGTCTGTTGCAGGGGCGTTTCTGCTTTCGCTGGCCGCTGGTAGCGTTTTGGCCGAGGATCAGCAGGTGGTGTGCACGGTCGAGGGCTGTAAGGAAATCACGCTGCAAAAGCCCCGCTTCAGCGAGTCCAGTGCGTTTTCGGTGCAGCAGGTTTGGGGTGTGGTGGACAGTATCCTGGCCGTGTCTGGCCTGTTGCCGAATTTCGAGGTGCTTGAAACTACCGAGGTTGATAACGCAGCGGCCGTAATCTTCAAAGAACAACGGTACTTGGCATTCAACCCGGACTGGCTTTCGCAATACGAAGCGGACCCGAACGCCTACTGGCAGCTTTATGGTGTGATCGCCCATGAGGTCGGTCATCATCTTCAGGGACATACGATTGTCGAAGGAGGGTCGCGCCCCCCCACCGAGTTGGAGGCAGATGAATATGCCGGGTTCGTTCTTGCCGCACTTGGGGCCAACCTGACGCAGGCTCAGTCCCTGTGGGAGACGTTGCCCGCACAAGGCTCAGCGACCCATCCGCCCCGCCATCAGCGCCTTGCAGCGGTTGAGCGCGGATGGCTGCGACGCAATGGGCAGGCACCATCCACTGCGACGCCAACGGCTCAGCCGCCTGCGCCCGAAGTGCCACCGCCACCGGGTTGGCTTATGAACAGCTGCACCGGTATTTCGGTTGCCGGGCAGTGGGCGGATTTGTGTTTCAGTTCAGTTTTGAAGGCACAGGGCAGCAACAACTATGGCCCTCGAAATGTGACGGACCAGGATCACCGCACCGCTTGGGTGGAAGGCGCGCCGGGGCATGGGTACGGTGAAGCATTCGTTCTGGCTTTTGATTCACCCACGCAGATCAACCGCTGGGCAATTCGGAACGGCTATGCCAAATCTGAACGGACCTTCATCCGCAACAGTCGTGTGCGCGAGCTGAAGTTGAGCTTTTCGAATGGTTCGACGACATCTTTCACGATCGACGACACATCAGACTGGCAAGAGACCAGCGCTTTGGCCAACTATGGTGCCGTATCCTGGGTCGTGTTCGAGATCACCGATGTCTACCCCGGCACGCATTATCAGGACACGGCGATTACCGAGCTTGTCTTCGAGTGATCGTCAAAGATCCTTTACCTTGTCCGCGCGCAGCGGGCAGGCGAGATAGACGCCGAATTCCTTGCCGATATCCGCGCTGACGCGAGCGTGAACCGCGCCTTGCCGGTCGAGAAAGCGCTGGTTGTCTTCGACCGGGAAAATCCCCTCATGCCAGATTCCGGGATGGATATAGAGGCCGCGTGAGCCATCGCACCAAAAGGCCACCACCCTTCCCGGTGTCAGATTGTCGCCCGGCAGGGCAACGGGAACGATGAAGGGCTTGTTGTCCAGCGGCCAGAACATCTGTCCACCGTCTGGGTGATAGTTCATGTGCCACAAAAGGACTTGATCGCGCGGTGCGCTCTGCCGCTCGACCTGTGCCTGCTGAGGATCAGTTGACCAGCCCAGCACATAGTGGCCGCCCACCGCCTCATTCCGGCCATAGAGGACATCGCCTTTCCACTGACCATGGAACGTGCCTTCGACCCAGCCGCCTTCATCGCCGGTGCCTTCGTCGATGGGCCGCCAGCCTTGCTGCGGCCAGCGGGTGATCTCGATCTCGAATCCTTCGGGGTCATCGACCAGACAGCCATAGCCTTTGACCGAAGCGTCCGTGGCGCGGATCAGAGGAACCTCGTGCCACGGCAGCGAGGGTTTGGTGCTGGCTTCAAAGATATATTCCGGGGCGTTCATGGCGTACCCATATGCTTGTCGACCATACGCTGCACCATCGGGGCGAAATGTGCAAAGTCAGGGGTTTCCATATCCGCGCGCTTTCCGGCCTCATCGAGATATCGCACCTGAATGATCTCTTTAAGGTTCGGGTTGGCCTCGAACGCGGTCACTTCCTCGGAACTCATCGGGCCGCCTTGCAGTTCCAGCGTGTGGACCGAGGCGGCGGACAACCGGTTGAAATACTCGGGCTTTGTGGCGCAAAGATACCGTTTGGCCGCCACATGATAGCGGCAGCAATCGGTGATGACGGACGGGAAGAACTGCTCGAGTACTTCAGCACCTGCGTCTTCGTGATGGCGATCTTCGGTATCATCCGGGTGATATGTCCCGAATTCCGAGGTGAAGTGGCCGATGTCATGCAGCAGGGCCCCCACGATGATCTCTTCGGGCATGCCGTTCTGTTCGGCGATGGTGGCCCCTTGCAGCATGTGTTCGGCCATGGTCACGGGTTCGCCCAGATATTCCTCGCCACCACGGCGGTCGAAGACATCTCCGATGAAAGCCACGATATTGTCGCGGTTCAGAGTCGTAAAATCGGGTTTCATTCCGCCGCCTCCGGCTGTGCAATGTCCATAGCGGCCAGAGTGGACAGCAACCCGTCCTTATCGGCGTAGCAGCCCTGCAGCCACCGCGACCCTGCGCCCGAATAGCCAAGTCGCGCGTGCAGCACGCGGGTGTTGTCGACGATGAAGCTCTCGCCCGGTTCAAGCTTGAACGACACGCCCATCGCAGGGTCGTCGATGATGTCCCCCAATTGGCGGTAGGCGGCGTAGTAGGCCTCCATCTTGTCGAAGGGCACATCCACAAAGGGCGCGGAGGAGCGATTGTTGAACCGGATGCCGATAATTTCGCCATCCGGAGACAGCTCGATCATCGGACGGCGTGACCGCAGGCAAACCCCGTCTGAGCCTTTGTATTCGAATCGCGCCGGGTAGCCTGCCAGCAAGGCAAAGCCTTCGGGGTTCTGGTCGCGCAGTCTTTCGGCGGCGCGGAACCCGTCAAGCACGATCGAGTCGCCGCCCTCGGCGCTGTTTTCAAGGCAGTATAGGATTTGTAGCGTCGGCACCGGATCGCGGTAGGGATTGTCGGTGTGGGCCTGCAATCCCAGCCCGGTAAAGGCGAGGTTGGTCGGGTTCACCTCAGTCCGGACCTCGAAATAGGGGCCGTAATTGGTCTCACGCACATAGCCGAAAAGGTTGGCCACCATCAGCAGCGACTCGGGCTCGGTCGGGCCACTGGTCAGTTTGGCAAAACCGTATTCGGCCACAGCCGCCAGCCAATTGCGTTTGGCGCTGGGGTCGGCGTGAACCGCATTCCAGTCGCCGCTGGGGGCTGCGATGCCGCTTTCCCATGTGGTGATGCCGGGGGCGATGCGCCCGAACGGGGCGCTTTGATCGCGATCGTAAACATGATCGGCCAGCCATTCGGCGGGGAAGGTGACGGTTTTACCCTCTGGCTGGAAGGTGACGCTCAGATCGCCGTCGATCACCTCGGCCGCGCTGACTGAGGTGTTTTCGGGGATGTCGCCAATGGTGATCAGGCGCTGCCCGTTGCCTGGCGCGCGCGTGTCCGGGTCAAGCGCGTTGTCGCGCAACCAGATGGCATGAAATCGGGCCGAGGTTCCGTTGGTGAATTCAACAGTCACAACCGAAGGGTCAAAGGTAGCGGTGCGCAGCATGGGGTCTCTCCTGTTCAGCGCGGGCTTTGCTTGAAAGGGATACGCTCCTCGTGCCATTACCACAATTAATGCTTATTTTGTCTGAGGGTTGGTTTTTCTAATGGCTAAGGAAAAGATCGGGTTGCCGCCTCTGGACTGGCTGCGGGTGTTCGAGGCGGCTGGTCGACTGGGCGGTTTCTCGGCCGCTGCACGTGAGTTCGGTTTGACGCAGGCCGCGGTCAGCCAGAGGATTGGCAACCTTGAGGCCTGGCTAGGGCGTACGCTTTTTGTGCGCGAGGCGCGGGGCGTGTCGCTGACCATCGAAGGCGAAAGCTATCTGCCGCTGGTGCAGGACAGCCTGCAGGCGCTGGAACGCAACACCGAAGACCTGTTCGGTAAATCCCCCCGAGAGCTACGGGTCGCGGGGCTTTCTTCCCATATCCATGCGCTGGTTTTGCCGGCCTTGCCAGCCTTTCTGACCATGCGGCCCAAGGTGCGGGTGATGACGGATTCGGTGACACGCAGAACGTCGCTAGAGGAGGAGCGGACATGGCTGCAAATCCGTTACGGTCGTGGTGTCTGGCCGGGGCGCAAGGCCAAGCTGATCGCGTCCGAGGTGCTGGCTCCGATGGCCGCGCCGGGTGTGTCCTGGGGCGCGCCGGTGATTGATCTGCGGGGCGAGCGGCCCGGCTGGCAGGACTGGGCGCAGGGCGCGGGGATCAAGGACCTGCCGCAAGGCCAGATCAGCTTTGATTCCGTCGGGCATGCGATGAAGGCGGCGCGGCAGGGATTGGGGGTTGTTCTGGGCTCGGTGCCCCTCGCTGCAGAAAGCCTACAGTCGGGGCGTTTGCGCAGGCTGGACCTGCCAGAGCTGAGGACCAAGGATGGCTATTGGCTGACATGGCCCGAGGATCGGGCCAAATCGAAAAAGCAGCGCGCGTTGTTGGATGATTTCCTGCAAGCGCTGCGGGGATGAGCCATCAAAAATCGATGGCGATGCCCTTTTTCTCCCAATCGCCATAGCGCGCCGGGTCTGGTCCTTCACGTCCGCCCAGCTCTTTCGGCATGTCTTTTGCCTCGGCTTCGGCCTTGCGGCGGCGCTCGGCGGCCTCGGCCAGTGCGCGCTGGGCTGCGGGCGGCAGATCTTTGGTATCGTCACTCATGACATCGGGTTCCTTTCCGGTCACGGCCTTGATATACGCCACCGTCCGCCAAAGGCAATGCGGACGACAAGCACATCAAAAGGCGGTTCCATGTCCGACAATGCAACAGCGGCGCGACGCAGCGCGATCCTTCTGCTGGATCAGATTTTGGGCGAGGGGCGGCTTTTGTCCGAATGTCTGGCCGCAGGCGCGCTGGACCGGTTAGCCCCGGAAGACCGGGCGCGGGCGCAACGCCTGACACTGGAAACCCTGCGCGGGCTCGAACGCGCGGACCGGCTGCTCGACAACCACCTCAATCGCACCCCGGCGCTGACCGTCCACAATGCATTGCGTCTGGGCGCGGTCGAACTTTGTCACGGCGAGGCCGCCCATGGTGTAGTGAATTCCATGGTCGAGATTGTTGCCCGCTCACGCAAGCATGGGCGTCTCAAGGGATTGGTGAATGCAGTGCTGCGCAAGGTGGCCGCCGAAGGGCCAGACGCTTGGCCCAAGATGCGCGTGCCGCGTCTGCCGGACTGGCTGCGTGATCCGCTGGTCATGGCCTGGGGGGCAGAGGCCGTTGCTGGTATGGAGCAAGCGCATTTCGCAGCCGCCCCACTGGATCTGACGGCCAAACCGGGGGCGGATGCGCCGGGTCAGGCCCTGCCGACCGGGTCAATGCGCGTGCAAGATGCGGGGCAGGTTTCGGCTTTGCCGGGCTACAATTCGGGCGATTGGTGGGTGCAGGATGCGGCGGCGGCGATGCCTGTGCGCGTGCTGGCCCCGCAGGCCGGTGAGAAAATCCTCGACCTTTGCGCCGCACCGGGGGGCAAGACGCTGCAACTGGCCGCTGCTGGCGCCGAGGTGACGGCACTGGATATATCGGAGCAGCGGTTGGAGCGGGTGCGCGAAAACCTCACGCGCACCGGGTTGGAGGCAACTGTCATCGCAGGCGACGCGCTGGACCATCAGGGTCAATATGATGCGATCCTGCTGGATGCGCCCTGTTCGGCGACCGGTACGATCCGCCGTCACCCGGATCTGCCCTTTGCCAAGGATGGCTCGGAATTCGGCGGTCTGATCGAGTTGCAGACGCAGATGCTGGCCCATGCCTGGAGCCTGCTCAAGCCAGGCGGGCGGTTGGTCTATTGCACCTGCTCTTTGCTACCTGACGAGGGCGAGGTGCAGGTCGAAGAGGCGCTGGACATGTACCCGGACATGGCGGTGGATCGCGACGCGTTGAAGCGCGACGGTGTCGAACAGGACTGGATCACCGAGGAAGGCGGCCTGCGTTTGCGGCCCGATTATTGGCCTGATCGCGGCGGGATGGATGGATTCTACATCGCCTGTCTGAACAAATCCGCCTGAGCGCATGCTTTTCGATGACTTGACGATCGGCGCGGTCTATCGTTGGGTCTCAAGCGCCAGCAGAGCGCAAGAGGCAGAGTAACGAGCGTCATGTCAGATACGGACACCATGACCAGCCGATGGATGCGGTTCCAGAACCGTCTCTATGCGCGCCTGAGCCAACGGCAAAAGGCGGTCACGGGGTTTGTCACGCAGCCTGAACCGCGCACCGTCGGGTCTTTTGCCCGTGGTCGTCAGCTGGTGGCGGGCAATCTGCTGTTTTCCGGATATCTCGTCGAGGCACAGGATACTGGCCTGTGGGAGGTCACAGCCCCCAGTCTGGGCTTTGACGACGAGAGACACGGCTTTGCCTGGCTGGATGATCTGGCGGCAGTCGGCGATATGCGGGCGCGAGACAAGGCGCAGCGCTGGGTCTGGGGCTGGATCGAGGCGCATGGGCGCGGGCAAGGGCCCGGGTGGGTTCCCGATCTGACCGGACGGCGTGTCATGCGCTGGATCAATCACGCGTCTTTCTTGCTGCGCGGCGCAGACGAGGCGCAGAGCAAATTGTTTTTCCGGTCTCTCGCGCAACAAACATGGTTTCTGTCTAAACGCGCGCATGCCGCAACGCCGGGATTGCCGAGATTTGAGGCACTGGCCGGTCTGGTCCAGGCTGGATTGGCCTTGCAGGGGCTGGAGGGGATGGCCGATCCAGCCCTGCGTGCGCTGGCGCGCGAATGCGAACGGCAGGTCGACAAACAGGGCGGCATCCCAACGCGCAACCCTGAAGAGCTGCTTGAGGTGTTTACGCTGCTCGGCTGGACGTCCGCCGCTCTCAGCGATCTTGGGCGCGGCACGCCGGTGGCGCAGGCCGCAGCGATCAAGCGGATCGCGCCTACATTGCGCAGTTTGCGCCATGCGGATGGCGCTCTGGCCCGGTTCCATGGCGGCGGGCGTGGGATCGAAGGCCGTTTGGAACAAGCGCTGGCTCAAAGCGGGGTCAAGCACAAGGCGGCAACGGAATTGCCCATGGGTTTTGCCCGGCTCTCTGCCGCCCGCACGACGGTGATTGTGGATGCCAGCCCTCCGCCCGTTGGCGCGGCCTCGTTGAACGCGCATGCCTCAACCACGGCGTTCGAGCTGACCTCGGGCCGGCGTCCGCTGATCGTGAATTGCGGCTCAGGGGCCAGTTTTGGGCTGGATTGGCGTCGGGCGGGACGGGCCACGCCGTCTCATTCCACGCTCTGTCTGGATGGATATTCCAGCGCGCGTCTCGCCAAACCTGTGACGGGTAGCGAGCGGCAGGCGCTGGTGGATGCGCCGCAAGACGTTCCCGTGGATTTCGAGGACGCGTTCGAGGGCATCCGCTTTATGGTTGGCAACGATGGCTATACCAAGGTTTTCGGCCTGACCCACGCCCGCACGTTCGAGCTGCGCTTTGACGGGCGTGAGCTGACGGGCGAGGATATCCTGCTGACCACAAGCGAAAAATCCAAGCGGCAGTTTGACAAGGCGATGGATGCCTCGGGCCTTGCAGGTGTCGGGTTCGACATCCGGTTCCACCTGCACCCGGATGTGGATGCGGCCGTGGATTTGGGCGGCTCCGCAGTGTCGATGGCACTCAAAAGTGGCGAGATCTGGGTTTTCCGCCATGATGGCGTGGGAAAATTATCCGTCGAGCCAAGCGTTTACCTTGAAAAAGGGCGTTTAAAGCCGCGCGCGACAAAACAGATCGTTCTATCTGGCCGCGCAATGGAGTATGCGACGCGCATCCAGTGGACGTTGAGCAAGGCGCAGGATACAGCCTATGCCGTGCGCGACATGCACCGGGACGAACCCGAATTCGACTGACGCCAAAAGGACCTTTGGACCCATGACCGACCTTCACCCCGTGCGCCGCGCGTTGCTTTCCGTTTCCGACAAGACCGGGCTGATCGAGCTGGGAAAGGCGCTGGCCGAGCGCGGGATCGAATTGCTGTCCACTGGTGGAACCGCCAAGGCACTGCGTGATGCGGGGCTTGAGGTTCGGGACGTCAGCGAGATCACCGGCTTCCCCGAGATGATGGATGGCCGTGTGAAAACGCTGCACCCGATGGTGCATGGCGGCCTTCTGGCGCTGCGCGACAATGACAGTCACGTCGCGGCCATGGATGAACATGGAATTGGTGCGATCGACCTGCTGGTCGTGAACCTCTACCCTTTCGAGGCGACCGTGGCCAAAGGGGCCGACTATGACACCTGCATAGAGAATATTGATATCGGCGGTCCGGCGATGATCCGCGCGGCGTCCAAGAACCATGCTTTTGTGAATGTGGTTGTGGATGTCGAAGACTATTCATCGCTGCTTGACCAGTTGGAAGAGAACTATGGCAAGACGTCCTATGGCTTCCGCCAATGGCTGGCGCAAAAGGCTTATGCCCGCACAGCGGCCTATGACACAGCTGTTTCGAACTGGATGGCTGATGCCCTGCAGTTGGAGGCCCCCAAGCGCCGTGCCTTTGCCGGTGAGCTGAAACAGACCCTGCGCTATGGCGAGAACAGCCACCAGCAGGCGGCGTTTTATACCGATGGCACCAACCGCCCCGGCGTGGCGACCGCCCTGCAGCATCAGGGCAAGGAACTGAGCTACAACAACATCAACGACACTGACGCAGCCTTTGAGCTGGTTGCCGAGTTCAACCCTGCCGACACTGCCGCCTGCGCGATTATCAAACACGCCAACCCTTGCGGTGTCGCGACAGGCGCGAGTCTGCTGGACGCGTATAAATCGGCTTTCGATTGCGACCGGACCTCGGCCTTTGGCGGGATTGTTGCGCTCAACCAGCCTCTGGACGCGGAGACAGCGCAGGAAATCACCGGCATCTTCACCGAGGTCGTCATTGCCCCCGGTGCCTCGGATGAGGCCAAGGAGATCTTTGCCGCCAAGAAGAACCTGCGCCTGTTGACGACCGAGGGTCTGCCGGACGTAACCGCCGGTGGCAAAACCGTGCGTCAGGTGGCCGGTGGCCTTCTGGTCCAAGACAAGGATAACGGCTTTGTCGGCATGGATGACCTGAGAGTGGTCACCAAGAAAGCTCCGACCGACGAACAGATGCGAGACCTTCTGTTTGCGTGGAAAGTCGCCAAACACGTCAAATCCAACGCTATCGTCTACGTTAAGGACGGGGCGACCGTCGGGGTTGGCGCAGGCCAGATGAGCCGCGTCGACTCGGCGCTGATTGCGGCCAAGAAAGCCGAACGCATGGCTGATGTGCTTGGACTGCCGCAGCCGCTGACCATCGGCTCAGCCGTAGCCTCGGATGCGTTCTTTCCCTTCCCTGACGGTCTGATGGAAGCCGCCGAGGCCGGTGCCACTTGTGTGATCCAGCCCGGCGGCTCGATGCGCGATGACGAAGTGATCGCGGCGGCGGATGAGGCCGGTCTGGCCATGGTCTTCACCGGCATGCGCCACTTCCGCCACTGATGCGCAGCCGTCTTCTGCTCTGGGCTGCACTCACGGCCTTTCTGATCGACCAGATCAGCAAATATCTGGTCGTTCACGTGATGCGCGTGGCCGAGGGCAATATCGAGGTGCTGCCGCCGCTGCTTGTTTTCAAATATGGCGAGAATCGCGGGATCAACTTTGGCCTGTTTCAGGGGAATTCCGACGCCGCGCGTTGGGTTCTGATTGGTATCTCGGTTGCCGTCTGCATCGCTGTAGCGATCTGGCTGTGGCGGTCGGCCCCAACCAAAGTGATGCTGCTGAGCGGTGGGCTGCTGATTGGCGGAGCGCTGGGCAATGTGGTTGACCGGGTGCTGTATGGCTATGTTCTGGATTTCCTGAACATGTCCTGTTGTGGCATCAACAATCCCTTCGTGTTCAATCTGGCCGATGTGTTCATCTTTGCCGGCGCCATCGGACTTGTGTTGTTCGACAATAAAAAGGCCTCGTGACGCGCCCGAAGAGATGCGTTAAAAGCACCTGAAACAGGTTGGAGACTCTGATGCGGTTGTCGCGCGCCCTACTTGCCATGATCCTTGGTGCAGCCGTTGCAGGTTGCAACAACCCCGGCCTGCGCGATCTTGACCCTCCGGGGGAAGGGCCGGATGAGTTCTCCGTGCTGCCGGTCAAACCTCTGACCCAGCCGAAAGACTATGCGTTTCTGCCAGCCCCCACACCGGGCGGTGGCAACCTGACGGATCCGAACCCGAACGCAGACGCCGTAGTGGCCCTTGGGGGCAACGCGTCGGCGCTGAACCCGAATGCGGCGATCCCATCGTCAGATGCCGCGCTTGTAACTGCCTCAAGCCGTTATGGCGTTCCGGCAAACGCGCGCGCCGTGGTCGAGGCTGATGATGAAGCCTTCCGCAAGCGCCGTGGCCGTTGGACCGGTCTGCGCCTGTTCCCGGTCGATCGCTACCAGCAGGTTTACGAACGTCAGTCGATCGATCCCTTTGTCGAGACCGATGCAGCCCGTCGTATTGGTGTAGAGACTCCGTCTTCACCTCCGAATGAATAATTCTTTAACTTTCTGTCATCTCCCTTGATCCCGCCGGGCTCCACCGTAGTTTGAAGTCTAGAAACGAAACGGAGGATGCCCCATGGTTCGGGCTTTGGCACTATCTGCCGCCCTGATTGCAGCCACCCCGGTCCTTGCCGAGGACGGGAAAGAGGCGGTCACGACCTTCACTTTGGACAACGGCATGGATGTCGTCGTGGTCGAGGATCACCGCGCGCCGGTCGTGCAGCACATGGTCTGGTATCGCGCCGGATCGGCAGATGAGCCGATCGGGTCGTCCGGCGTGGCGCATTTCCTCGAACATCTGCTGTTCAAGGGCACCGATACTCTGGCACCGGGCGAGTTCTCGGCCACGGTTGCGGCCAATGGGGGCAATGACAACGCTTTTACCTCCTATGACTACACGGCCTATTTCCAGCGCGTCGCGGCCGACCGACTGGAGCTGATGATGCAGATGGAGTCGGACCGGATGCGGAATATTCGCTTGTCCGAAGACGATATTGCCACCGAACGCGACGTGATTCTGGAAGAACGGAACCAGCGCACTGACAACAACCCGCGCGCGCTGTTTGGCGAGCAGATGAACGCGGCGCAATACCTCAACCACCGCTATGGCGTCCCGATCATCGGCTGGCGGCATGAGATGGAGACGCTGGACATGGAGGACGCGCTCTCCTTCTACCAGACGCACTACGCCCCCAATAACGCCATCCTTGTCGTGACCGGAGATGTCGACCCGGACGAGGTGCGTAGTCTTGCGGATCAGTATTACGGTGTGATCCCGGCCAATCTGGATCTGCCGGAACGCGTCCGCTCGCAGGAGCCTCCGCAAACCGCGGAACGTCGCCTGACCTACAAAGACCCGCGTGTGTCGCAGCCCTATGTGCAGCGCAGCTATCTGGCCCCGGAACGCGATCCGGGCGCACAGGAGAAAGCGGCAGCCCTATTTCTGTTGGCCGAGCTTCTTGGGGGCGGCACGACCTCATATCTGAACGAGAAACTGCAATTCGAAGATCAGGTCGTTACCTATGCAGGCGCGTTCTACCGAGGCGTCTCGTTGGATGATACCACCTTTGACCTTTTGGTTGTTCCGGCCGAAGGCGTCTCGCTGCAAGAGGCCGAGGATGCCATGGATCGGGTCGTGGCGGAGTTCATCGTCGAGGGCGTGAACGAAGAAGATCTTGACCGGATCAAGATGCAACTGCGCGCCTCGCAGACCTACGCCCGCGACAATGTAGACGGCATCGGCAACCGCTATGGTCGAGCCCTGACCAGCGGATTGACGGTTGAGGATGTACAGGCCTGGCCCGACGTCCTGCAGGCCGTGACCGGGGATGAAATCATCGCCGCCGCCCGCGAGGTTCTGCAACTGGAAAGCTCGGTCACCGGCTGGCTGATGAAGGATGATGAGGTGACCCAATGAAACGCATCTTTGCAACCCTGATCGCCTTTGTCATCGCGCTGCCCGCATGGGCCGAGATTGAGATTGAGGAGGTCACCTCTCCCGGTGGAATCACCGCATGGTTGGTCGAGGATCACTCGATCCCCTTCGCAGCGCTCGAGCTGCGCTTTCGCGGTGGTACCTCGCTGGATGACCCGGACAAGCGCGGCGCGGTTTACCTGATGAGTGGCCTGATCGAAGAGGGCGCGGGTGATATGGACGCCCGCACCTATGCGCGCGAGTTGGAGTCGCTGGCCGCCTCATTCACCTATAATGCCGGGGACGACTCGGTTTCGATCTCCGCCCGCTTCCTGACCGAAAACCGGGACGAGGTGATTGATCTGCTGCGAACAACCTTGCTTGAGCCGCGCTTTGATGAAGACGCGGTGGAACGTGTGAAGGCGCAGATCCTGTCCGGCCTGCGCTCGGACCAGACCGATCCGAACGATATAGCCGGTCGCAGCTTTGCCGCTATGGCCTATGGCGATCATCCCTACGGGTCCGAGGGCAAAGGCACACTTGAAACCGTGGCAGCCTTGACGCGCGACGATGTAGTCACCGCTTATGAGAGCGTATTTGCTAAGGATCGCCTCTACGTTGGCGCTGTCGGCGACATCACAGCCGAGGAACTGGGCGTGCTGCTGGATACCCTGCTGCTGGACCTGCCCGAGACTGGCAAACCGATCCCGGAAAAAGCCGAGGTTCAGATCGAGGGTGGCGTAAGCGTGGTCGAATTCGACACGCCGCAATCCGTGGCGCTGTTCTCGCAGAAAGGGATCGACCGTGATGATCCTGATTTCTTCGCGGCTTTTGTCCTGAACCACATCCTTGGCGGCGGCGGTTTCGAAAGCCGCCTGATGCAAGAGGTGCGCGAAAAGCGCGGCCTGACCTACGGCGTCTATTCCTATCTGGCGCCCAAGGACCTGGCCTCGGTCTATTTGGGTTCAGTTTCTTCCTCCAACGATCGCATCGCTGAAGCCGTCGAGGTTATCCGCGACGAATGGGCCCGGGCGGCGTCCGAGGGTGTGACCCAGAAGGAGTTGGACGACGCCAAGACCTATCTGACCGGCGCCTATCCGCTTCGGTTTGATGGCAACGGCCGTATTGCCGGGATCATGGTCGGGATGCAGATGCAGGGTCTGCCAATCGACTATATCGCGACTCGCAACGACAAGGTGAATGCGGTGACGCTGGATGAGATCAATCGCGTCGCGTCTGAACTGCTGGACCCAGAGGGCCTGCACTTCACCATTGTCGGAAAACCGGAAGGGGTGGACGGCTGACACCGTCCCCCCACGCTGAGGGCAGGATACCTATTGATAACGAGCGATGCGCCGCTTACCGGATCGGCAACTCTCCGCCTTAACTTACCGTTAACGCGTCTTGGCCATACTTTAGCCAGAAATGTCGAGAATTCTGTGATAATCGGAGTATGAGATGAGATTCCCTTGGTCCTCATCTCTTGTCACAGCTTGGGATGGATAGTGACGCTATGGTAGTTGCGATTATGGGATTGGGCACAGTTGCAGGGTTGCTGACCTTTGCGGCAGCTTTGATTCTAGGCCAATCCCTGCTCAGCGCCTTTGCACTTTACGTGGTGGCCGGCGTCCTGACCTCGCTGCTGGTCGCCGCAGGGATCTATTTCAGAAGCTCTTGAGCTAGCTGTAGCCGAAACAAAGCCCCGCGGCTGAACATTCAGCCTTCAAGCTTTAGCCCTCTTTCGCCGCCCGCAGCATCTGACCCATCATCTGGCCAAACTTACCCGAGCCGCGCTGATACAAGGCTCCATCAACGGCCATGACTGTGCCGCTGATATAGCTGGCCATATCAGAGCTGAGGAACAGGCAGGCATTGGCCACGTCCTTCGGTTGTCCCCAACGGCCCAATGGAACGTCCTTACGCAGCGCTTCGCCCGCATCGGGTGTTGGCGCAAGGCGTTTGGCCCCTTCGGTGCCCTCGATGAAACCAGGCACAACCGAGTTCACACGGATGCCTTCGACGCCCCATTCCATGGACAGTGTTCGGGTGATCTGATCAACACCCGCCTTGGCCGCGCAGACATGAGCCTGCCCTTCATAAGGCAGATAGGATTGCGGGGCCGAGATGTTGATGATGCTGCCACCAGGCCGTTTGAGGTAAGGGTAGGCCCCTTTCAGAACATGAACGGTGCCCATCAGGTCGATGTCGACAACTGTCTTGAATGCATTGACGGACATCTCGGACATCAGCGCCGGGAAATTCCCCGCCGCACCTGACACCAGCACGTCGAAATCACCAAACGCATCATGGAACTGTTTCAACCCCGCCGCCACGGCGTCCGGATCGCGCACGTCAAACGCCGCACCGATGGCCTCTGCCGCGCCTGCCGCTTTCAGCGCAGCGACGGTATCATCCACTTTTTCTTGTGAGCGGCTGGCAACCGCCAACCTCGCGCCCGAGGCCGCAAAGGCCTCGGCAATGCCCCGGTTAATACCGCTGGTGCCGCCAATGACGATGACGGTTTTGTTTGCAAAGTCCATGTGGGCCTCCCGTGATGCGGGAGCCCTACTCGCCGTAGGGCACCCAGATGTTTTTCACTTCGGTCGCAGCCTGAAGGAAGCGGCGGGAATGGTCCATGCTCCAATCAAATGCCGTCGCGTTATTGACCCAGGTCCGTTTCAGGTTCCCGGCTGAGACAACCTCAATCTCTTTCGACAGATCCGTCGATGAGAAAGACCAGACCGCATCCACGTTCAGGTGCGAGGCCAGCGGCTTCGCCAGTTCCGCATGGCTGCCGGTCAGGATATTGACCACACCTGCGGGCACGTCCGATGTTTCGAGAATCTGATAGAAATCCGTCGCCGCCAGCGGATACGGCTCGGATGCGGCCAGTACGACCTGGTTGCCCATGGCGATCGCAGGCGCCATGGCCGAGACCAGCCCAAGCAGAGGGGCCTCATCCGCGCAGAGCGCGCCGATCACGCCAACGGGTTCTTTCATGGCGATTGCCACGCCCCGGATCGGAACGCCATGCACCTGACCGTCATATTTGTCGGCCCAGGCAGCTGCGGTGAACAGGCGCTGGATCGAGGCTTCGACCTCTTTCACGCCGTCTTTCTTGCCGGTCATGGCGTCGATACGGGCGGCGAACTCACCCGCGCGGGCCGAGAGGTTCTCGCCGATATAGTACAATATCTGTGCCCGCAGATGGCCGGTGGTCTTGGACCAGCCTTTCGCGCCAGCGGCGGCCTCAACCGCGTTGCGGACGTCCTTGCGGTTGGCAAGACCTACATGACCCAAAAGACCGGACTTACCCCAAACAGGCTTGGAGTACCCCCCGTCGGGCCGCGCCTGCTTGCCACCCACATACATCTTGGCGGTGCGGTCGATGGGATCTACCGGAGCACCTTCGCCCATGGTCGCCACGACTTTTGCCAGCGGCTTGGCCTTGCCTTTGGGCTTGGTGTAGGCCGTCAGCCCCTCCCAACCGCCTTCACGGCCAAAACCACTTTCGCGCACTCCGCCGAACCCGGCTGCGGCGTCGAACAGGTTGGTGGCGTTGACCCAGACCACGCCCGCAACCAGCTTGGGCGCGATATCCAGCGCGAGGTTCACATTCTCGGTCCAGACCGTAGCGGCCAGGCCGTAGCGGGTGTTGTTGGCCAGTTCTACGGCCTCAGCTGGGGTGCGGAAGGTCGAGGAGACCAGAACCGGGCCAAAAATCTCCTCCTGCATCAGAGGGTCCGAGGTCTCGAGCCCCGAGATCAGCGTCGGAGGGTAGTAGCAGCCGTTTTCCGGCAGCTCACAGGCGGCCTGATGGACATGGCCTGCGGTGTTGCTGTCGACCATGGATTTGATCGTCTGCAGCTGAACCGGGTCCACAACCGCGCCGACGTCGATGCATTTGTCCAGCGGATCACCGATGCGCAAGCCGTCCATCCGGGTGCGCAGCTTGTCGTGGAAGCGGTCGGCAATGCCCTCCTGCACCAGCAGACGGGACCCTGCACAGCAAACCTGCCCCTGATTGAACCAGATCGCATCTACCAGCCCCTCGATCGCACTGTCGATGTCAGCGTCGTCGAAGACGATATAGGCGGACTTGCCTCCCAGCTCCAAGGTCAGTTCCTTGCCCGAACCCGCAGTCGCCTCGCGGATACGCCGCCCCACAACGGTCGAGCCGGTAAACGCGATCTTGTCCACGTCCGCGTTTACGATCATCTCACCCACCGCGCCGTCTCCGGTCACGATATTGACGACGCCTTTGGGTAGCCCGGCCTGTGAGCAGATATCAGCGAACAGCAGCGCGGTCAGCGAGGTATATTCGGCCGGTTTCAACACCACCGTATTCCCCATCGCAAGCGCGGGCGCAATCTTCCAGGCCAGCATCAGCAAAGGGAAGTTCCACGGGATGATCTGCCCGCATACGCCCAAGGCCTCTGCATCGGGCAACTCGCTCTCCATCAATTGCGCCATACCGGCGTGATAGTAGAAGTGGCGTTGCGCCAGAGGGATGTCGATGTCACGCGATTCACGGATCGGCTTGCCGTTATCCATGCTCTCCAGCACGGCGAACAGGCGCGAATGTTTCTGCAACAGCCGCGCAATGGCATAGAGATACCGCGCCCGGCCTGCGCCGCCCAGTTTCTCCCACTTGGGTTGCGCCTTGCGGGCAGCCGCGACGGCCGCGTCCACATCAGCTTGCTTGGCCTGGGTCAGCTTGGCCAAAACCTCTCCGGTCGCTGGGTTGCGGCTTTCGAACCCTTTGCCCGGTTTGGTGAAACTCCCGTCGATATAGTGACCGAACTTGTCGCCCTGATCGACCAGCCAGGCCAAAGCTTCTGCTGCGCTTTCAGGGGCGGGGCCATAGTCCATGGTCTCGAAGATTTCTTTGACTGTCATTGTGCTTTTCCTCAGCCCATGGAGTGGCGATAATCGGCGGAATACGCGCCCGTCACATAATGTTCCAACTGCCGTTCGATATCGCCCAGCAGTGATGAGGCGCCAAAGCGGAACAGGTCCGGCTCCAGCCAGCGGTCGCCCAGCTCATCCTTGATTAGCGACAGGTAGACCAAGGCATCCTTGGCCTTGGAAATGCCGCCCGCAGGCTTGTACCCGACACGATATCCGGTGCGGTCATAGTAGTCGCGAATCGCGCGGATCATCACCAGCGATACGGGCAGAGTAGCGTTGACGCTTTCCTTCCCGGTTGAGGTTTTGATGAAATCCGCCCCCGCCATCATGCAGACCAGCGAGGCGCGCGCGACGTTGCGCAGGCTGCCCAGCTCTCCGGTCGCCAGAATGGCTTTGACATGCGCATCGCCGCAGGCCACGCGGAACGCCTTCATCTCGTCATACAAAGCCTGCCAATCGCCCGACAGCACGTGACGGCGTGAGATGACAATGTCGATCTCTTCCGCTCCGGCTTTCACGCTTTCTTCTATCTCGGCCACGCGCAGATGGAACGGCGACAAGCCCGCCGGAAACCCGGTGGAGACGGCAGCCACGGGTATCCCAGTGCCTTTCAAAGCGGCAACGGCAGTCTCGATCATGTCGTGATAGACGCAGACGGCCCCTGTGGTGATTGCGGGCATATCCAGCGCTTGCAAAGTTGCTGGCGCAACCGGTTGCCGCGCTTTAGCGCACAAACGGCGCACGCGTCCCACCGTGTCGTCACCTGACAGTGTGGTGAGGTCGATCATGGTGACCGCCTTCAGCAGCCACGCAGCCTGATGTTCCTTCTTCACCGACCGCCGACCGGGCAGGGTCGTGGCCCGGCGCTCGATCGCCGAGGTATTGGCCTGCACGGCGCGGACCCAATCCAGATCAAGATCCATTCCGGGGTTTCTGGGTTCGGTGACTTGCGGCAGATGCGCGGTGCGCACGGGGCTGTCTGAGCGCTGCGGTTCCATTCTCACATCCTTTGGGAGGTTTGCGCCAAAATCGCACGGCTTGGCAGTAAATGGAAGGCAGCAGAGCGGCCTTGCGGTATTTTTTTGACCATTTGGACAAATAAAATGGGATTTTGTTGCGACTAATTCGCAATAGCATTGACTTAGTTGCGAGTCGTTCTCATATTTAATCGCAACAGGGTCCGAATTCCGGAGATCAACTATGATTCGTCGCAGTTTCCTTGCTGCTATAGCTATCGCTAGCGCCATGCCGCTTGCTGCATGGGCGCAGGCGCCGCTGAAAGTCGTGGCTACGACCGGCATGATTGCCGACGCCGTGCGACAGGTCGGTGGCGATCAGGTCGAGGTAAAGGGCCTCATGGGCCCCGGTGTCGATCCGCATGCCTACCGTCAGACCCGCAGCGATATCGTCGCCATGACCCGCGCGGATCTGGTGCTGTGGCACGGTCTCTACCTTGAGGCGCAGATGGAAGATTTCTTTGAAGACCTCGGCCGCAAGCAAACCGTGGTTGCCGTGGCCGAAAGCGTCGATAAATCGAAGCTGCGCGCGCATGATGACTATGCCGACAAATATGACCCGCATATCTGGATGAGTCCGGCCCTTTGGGCTGATGTGGTCACCAAGGTCCAAGAGACGCTAACCGCGGCCCGCCCCGAAGCTGCCGAGATTTTTGCCGCAAACGCACAGGCGCATCTGGTCGAGCTGGACGCCCTGACAGCCTATGCAGAACAGGCCCTGACCGCAGTGCCCGAAGACAGCCGCGTGCTGCTGACCGCTCACGACGCCTTTGGCTATTTCGGCGCGGCTTATGGCTATGAGGTGATGGGCGTTCAGGGCATCTCGACCCAGTCCGAGGCCGGTCTGAACCGGATCGGAGAATTGGTCGACACTTTGGTCGACCGCCAGTTGACGGCCGTGTTCGTAGAAAGCTCGGTGTCGGATCGGTCTATGCGCGCGCTGATCGAAGGCGCGGCGGCCAAGGGGCACAAAGTCTCGGTCGGGGGTGAGCTGTATTCCGATGCCATGGGCGAGCCAGGTACCTATGAGGGCACCTATGTCGGCATGCTGGATCACAATATCACCGTGATCGCAGGGGCCTTGGGGGCGGATGTCCCCGATCAGGGGCTGAACGGCAAACTGTCTGCGGGGTTTTGAGTGATGCTAGAGCTTGCAGCGGTTCAGGGTGTTTCCGTCGAAGACCAAGGGATTGAGGCCAGCCCGCTGGCGGTGCGTGGTCTGACAGTCTCATACGGTCAGAAGCCTGCTGTATTCTCGGTGGATATGACAGTTCAGCCGGGGGCGATGACGGCGATTATCGGCCCGAACGGGGCAGGGAAATCAACACTCCTGAAAGCGGCGCTTGGGATCGTCACGCCCTTGTCCGGGCAGGTGACTGTATTTGGTCAACTGCTCGAGGAACAACGTGCCCGGATCGCCTATGTCCCGCAGCGCGCCAGTGTTGACTGGGATTTCCCGACCCGCGTTATTGACGTGGTCCTCATGGGCCTGTCGCGTCAACTGGGCCTGTTGGGCCGTGTCCGCGCGCGGCACAAAGCGGCTGCAATGGATTGCCTGAACCGCGTTGGCATGCGCGATTTTGCAGATCGTCAGATCGGCCAGCTGTCCGGCGGCCAGCAACAGCGGGTGTTCCTAGCCCGTGCCTTGGCGCAGGACGCCGATCTTTACCTGTTGGATGAGCCCTTCGCCGGTGTCGATGCGGCCACCGAAAAAGCCATCATCGCAGTGCTGAAATCGCTGAAGGAGGCGGGCAAGACCGTGGTAGTCGTCCATCACGATCTGGCCACGGTCACGGACTACTTTGATCATGTCTTCCTGATCAACACGCGCAAGATCGCCGAAGGCTCGGTGGCGCTGGCCTTTACCGCTGAAACCCTTCAGTCCGCATACGGAGGCCGCTTGGCCACCGCGCAAATCGACCAGATTTCGCGCGCGCTGGGGTAGGGAATGCTCTGGGATGCGCTCAGCCTGCAGCTTGGCTACAACGCCACGCTGGTCGCTATTGGTGCGAGTTTGCTTGGAGTCTCGGCCGGTGTCACCGGAACCTTTCTGTTTTTGCGCAAACGCGCGCTGGTCAGCGACGCGATCAGCCATGCCACATTGCCGGGGGTCTGCCTGGCCTTCATGCTGCTTGTGGCTTTGGGTGGGGACGGGCGCAACCTGCTGGGTCTGCTGGCCGGATCGGCGGTGTCGGCTTGGGTTGGTCTGCTCTGCCTGAACTGGCTAACCCGCCACACCCGACTGGCCGAGGATGCAGCCATCGGCGCGGTTCTGTCGGTGTTCTTCGGCTTCGGCATCGTCCTGTTGACCGTCATTCAGACTATGGGCGTTGGTCGGCAAGCGGGGTTGGAGGGCTTCCTTCTCGGATCAACCGCCGGGATGCTGTGGGCGGATGCCTTGATCATCGCGATCGGAGGTGCGGCGACTCTGGTGCTTGTGATGATCCTGCGCCGCCCGATGACTTTGGTGGCGTTTGACCCCGAATATGCCGCCGCCCGGGGCTTGCCCGTGCATCGCATTGACCTTGCCATGATGGGTCTGGTGATGGCGGTCACTGTGGTGGGCCTGAAGATCGTTGGTCTGATCCTGATCGTGGCTTTGCTGATCATCCCTCCAGTCACCGCGCGGTTCTGGTCCGAGCGGTCGGATCGCGTCGTCTTGCTGGCCGGTCTCGCGGGTGGTTTGGCGGGCTATATCGGCGCCGCCTTGTCGGCCACTGCGCCGAATCTGCCGACTGGGCCTATCATCGTTCTGGTCAGCTTCGCCTTCTTCGTCCTGTCCCTGTTCCTCGCCCCGGTCCGCGGGATTCTGGCCGCCGTTCTGCGCCATCTGAGGTTCCAACGTCGGGTGCATATCCGGCAAGGGCTGTTGGCTTTGGCACAAGGCCAGAAGATCTACGAACCTCTAACCCTGCGCCTGTTGCGCCACGCTGATCTTGTGCGCGCCGATGGCGTAGCGACCGAGGCTGGCAAAGCTCGCGCTGCAAAAGCGTTGCGCGATGAAAAGCGGTGGGAGGTCGTGCGCGCGGATCAGGCGCATGAGGCGACTGCCGCGCTATACGATGGCCTGCGTGACATCGAAACCGTACTGACCAAGGATCAGATCGCGGAAATAGACAATCGCATCGGCGGACCACAGGGGGTTCCGACATGAGCGGTGAAGAATTCGTTCCCCTGTCGCTGACGCCACTGCTGATCGGCACCTTCGCGGCGATAGCCTGCGCCTTGCCCGGCAATTTCCTCGTGCTGCGCAAACAGGCGCTGATCGGGGATGCGATCAGCCATGTGGTCCTGCCCGGCATCGTTGTGGCCTTTCTGCTGACCGGAGCGATCTCCACCTGGCCCATGATGCTGGGCGCGGCGGGAGCGGCGATCGTTGCCGTTGTTCTGATCGAGGCGATCCGGAGGCTGGGTCAAATCGAGCCGGGTGCGGCGATGGGTGTGGTCTTTACCACGATGTTTGCGGCAGGTGTGCTGCTGTTGGAGCAGACGGATACCTCAACCGTGCATCTGGATGTGGAACATGCGCTTTACGGCAATCTGGAAAGCCAGATCTGGCTGGATGCGACGGGCTGGTCCTCACTTTGGGACTTGCAGGCCTTGGCCGGGCTGCCGCCTGAACTGCCTCGGATCGCGGTGACGATGCTGGGTGTTCTGCTGTTCACATGGCTGTTCTGGCGGCCACTGAAAATCTCGACCTTCGATGAGGGGTTCGCTCGCACCATGGGTATCCGCACGGGCGCGCTAGGACTGGCGTTGGTCATCGTCGCCGCGATCGCTGCTGTTGCCGCCTTTGATGCCGTCGGCTCGATCATCGTGATCGCCATGTTCATCTGCCCCCCTGCTGCGGCGCGCATGATGACCAACCGGCTGGAGACGCAAATCGCCTGGAGCGTGGGATTCGCCATCCTCTCAGCTGTTTCGGGATATGTGCTGGCCGGGTATGGCCCGCTTTGGCTGGGCGCGGCGGACGCCGTCAGCGCGGCAGGGATGATCGCCACCATGTCCGGCGCGATCCTGGCCCTGACCGCCATTTTCGGCCCGTGCCGCACCCGAGTGGGTGCGCACACACCTGCGTGAAGCGGCACTTTCCTGCCACTGGTTCCCGCAGGTCATCGGCTGAACTTTGCCCAGAGTAAATAAAGATGACTCTTAATAAGCAATTTAACTAATTGCATGTTAGGTCAATTACATTACCGGCTAACAACTACCACTCACTTCGGTAAGTCCGGGCAGGGTTCGGTGAGGGCGGCACAGCCAGCCCCCGAACACTGTCCGGCCCCCCTCCTTCTTGATCTGAAAGATCGGCCGATATTACGGTTCAATCCGGTGGCAGAATCGGGCCGTGATGTGCTAGGTCTGGTGGTATGGCGCAGACGACCCCCAATATCAGCGAAACACGACCCGTTATCCGGCAGCTCGACGATGCTGCGATCAACCGCATCGCCGCGGGTGAAGTGGTCGAACGCCCGGCCTCGGCCGTCAAGGAACTGGTCGAGAATGCCATCGACGCCGGAGCCACCCGTATTGCCATAGATATCGCGGGCGGGGGCAAGACCTTGATTCGTGTCACCGATGATGGCTGTGGTATCGCGCCCGAGGATCTGCCGCTGGCCTTGTCGCGCCATGCGACCTCGAAAATCGACGGGTCGGACCTTTTGAACATTCACACCTTCGGCTTTCGGGGTGAAGCTTTGCCCTCGCTCGGCGCGGTAGGTCGCTTGTCGATCACCAGCCGCGTTCCGGGCGCGAATGCGGCGTCAATTGCGGTTTCGGGCGGCAAGATGGAGGCGGTGAAGCCCGCCGCCCTTCGTGCAGGCACAGTGGTCGAGCTGCGCGATCTGTTTTTCGCCACGCCGGCACGGCTCAAGTTTATGCGAACCGATCGGGCCGAGGCTCAGGCCATTGGCGATACGGTCAAACGCCTCGCCATGGCTGAGCCTTCCGTCACGTTCACCTTGCGCGATGTTTCGGGCGGAGGTCAGGGTCGCGTGACCTTCCGCGCCGACCGCGAGAATGGCGATCTTTTCGATGCCCTCCACGCCCGTCTGGCCCGCGTGATCGGTCGCGAGTTCGCCGATAACGCCCTGCAGATTGACGCGACCCGCGAAGGTATTCGGTTGTACGGCTATGCTGCCCTTCCGACCTATTCGCGCGGGGCTGCGGTCGCGCAATATCTGTTCGTCAATGGCCGTCCAGTCCGTGACAAGATGCTGACTGGCGCGCTTCGGGCCGCGTATTTCGATTTCCTCAGCCGCGACCGACACCCTGCTGCGGCGCTTTTCATCGACTGCGATCCGACGCTGGTGGACGTGAACGTGCATCCCGCCAAGTCAGAGGTTCGGTTCCGCGATCCCGGCGTCGCGCGTGGTTTGATCGTATCCGCCCTGCGCCACGCGCTGGCCGAAGCCGGACATCGGGCGTCCTCGACTGTTGCCAACGCGACTTTGGGCGCGATGCGGCCCGAGGCGCCGCAGCCTACCCCTGCGCGGGTCTACCAGATGGACCGGCCGTCGCAGGCGGCCCGGCAAGCCGCGTATCGGGCGCAATCCCCCGGCTTTGCTGAATTGGCAAGGGACTATAGCGGCAGCATCGTTGAGCCGACCCCGGTTGTGACCCCGGTGACCGCTGAAGAACCCGCGCCTCAGGACCTGCCCTTGGGGGCAGCACGCGGTCAGGTGCATGAAAATTACATCATCGCACAAACCGCCGACGGGATGGTCATCGTCGACCAGCACGCGGCGCATGAGCGGTTGGTTTATGAAAAGCTCAAAACGCAAATGGCCGAGAACGGTGTCGCCGCGCAGGCTTTGCTGATCCCCGAGATCGTCGAACTGTCCGAAGGCGATTGCGCGCGGCTGATGGCAGTGGCCGATGACCTTTCACGCCTTGGCCTGACGCTGGAGCCTTTTGGCGGCGGTGCCATTGCCGTGCGCGAAACCCCTGCCATTCTGGGCGAGGTTGATGCCCGCGCGATGATCCTGGATATCCTCGATGAGCTTGCCGATCAGGGCGACAGTCAGATGGTGCAGGCGCGGATTGAGGCGATCCTCAGCCGCGTTGCCTGCCGTGGTTCGATCCGCTCTGGCCGCCGGATGCGGGCCGAGGAAATGAACGCCCTGCTGCGCGAGATGGAGGCCACCCCGCATTCCGGCCAATGTAACCACGGGCGACCCACTTATGTTGAACTGAAACTCAGCGATATCGAGCGCCTGTTCGGGCGCAGTTGATCTGGTCACGCGAAGCGTCTAAAAAGATAGAAACAAAACGAGAACATACAGGTTTATATGATCGAGATTGCAGGCACCCAATATGCACTGAATGACCCCGTAATCCTCGTTGCGGGTGGCGTTCTGGCGCTGGTTCTTTTGTTGCTGTTTCTGTCGCTGCGGGCGTCGCAACGTTCCGCGCGGATGGCAGAGCCCCTCGCGCGACAGATGGCGCATCTGGGGCAACATGTGCAGGCGTTGGGGCAGGGGCAGGAGCAATTGCGCGGCGGGTTGCAGCATGTCTCGGACACGCAGGCCAATGCGCAGGTGCAGGTGATTCAGACGGTCGAATCCCGCCTTTCCTCGGTGCAGCAGCAGATGAATGACCGACTGGCCGACAATGCCATGAAATCGGCCCGCGCGCTGGCCGAAATGCAAGAGAGGATGAAGGAATCGCTGCACGGGTCCTCCAAGCAGACCGCGACTTCGCTGACCCAGCTTCAGGAGCGGTTGGCCGCCATAGACAAGGCGCAGGACAACATCACCAAGCTGTCCGGCGATGTGTTGTCGCTGCAGGATATCTTGTCGAACAAACAGACCAGGGGCGCGTTTGGTGAGATTCAGCTGAATGACATAGTCTCCAAAGCGCTTCCGCATGACAGTTTCCAGTTGCAGGCAACCCTCTCGAACGGACGCCGGGCGGATTGTCTGATCCATCTGCCGAACCCTCCGGGGCCGATTGTGATCGACAGCAAATTCCCGTTGGAAGCCTATGAGGCTCTGATTGGATCGACCAATGACGCCGAGCTAAAGGCGGCGGTTCAAATGTTCCGCAGCACGGTGCGCAAACACATCAACGATATCGCTGAGAAATACATTCTGGATGGCGAAACAGCCGATGGCGCGCTGATGTTCCTGCCGTCCGAGGCGGTCTATGCCGAGTTGCACGCCAAGTTCCCCGAATTGGTGCAGGAGAGTTTTACCAAACGCGTCTGGATCGTGTCACCGACCACCTGTATGGCGACGCTGAACACGATGCGCGCGATTCTAAAAGACGCAAGGATGCGGGAACAAGCAGGCGCCATCCGCAAAGAACTGGGAATGCTGCACAAGGATGTCGAGCGTCTGGGCGACCGCGTTGCCAATTTGGATCGTCATTTCGGGCAGGCGGCCAAGGATATCTCGGACATCAAGATCAGTGCGGAAAAAGCTGGCCGCAGGGCGCAACGGCTTGATAACTTTGATTTTGAGGAATTGGCGCCAGAGGCCCCCTCGGAGGTCGTCCCTTTGACGCGGCACGAGGGCTGAGTGCGCATCCTGACAGACAGGTTGCAGAATGAAAAATGCGGCGCACCCGCCAGAAATTGACCAACTGCTGAGAACGGCCGAGCAAGACGCGGAACAGATCGTTGGCCTGTTGCGAATGGGTGTTGCGGCGGGCCTTGGCGTCTTTTTCCTCGTCACCATCCAACCGGTTTCGAACAGCGGACATGCGGTTCTGGAGCGCCAATGGGCGTTCGCGTTCGGAACCCTCTTTGCCTATTTCTTGCTTGGCTTCGTGACATGGATCGCGGCTCGCAGGGGGCGCTTTTCGGGTTGGATGGCCTGGCCTGTGTCAGGCGCAGATTCTGTGTTCCTGATTGTTTCGGTTTGGTTGGGCTTGCTCAATACCGGCCTTGTCGGGGACGAGGTCTTCGTTTTGCCCGCCGTCTGGCTGGCCCCTGTGGTTCTGGCTTTCGGAGTATTGCGCGGCAACCCCAAGGTCATGTTTATGCAGGTTGTCTTGCTGTCGCTTGGGTTTCTGTTCCTGATCGGGATAGATGCAGGATCCGCGAGGGGTCACACAGACAGTCCTATCTGGCTGTTTCTGGCACCCCCTCCCAACCTGATCCGTGTCTTCATGATCGCCCTGGCCGGGGTGGTTCTGATCGTCGCCGCAAGGCGGGTTCACAAGTTGCTGTTCCAATCCATAACTGAGGCGCAGCGTCGCGCAAACCTGACGCGTTACCTGCCCTCGCAGGTCGTTCAGGACCTCGGCGACAGCGGATTGGCGGCGTTGAAGAACGGACGCCGCCAGAAGGCCGGTTTGATTTTCATCGACCTGCGCGGATTCACAACACTGTCGCAACAGCTGGAGCCGGATGAGGTCTCTGAGCTTATCTCAGACTACAGACGCCGGGTCTCGGCTGTCGTGCGTCGGGAAAACGGTATCATCGACAAGTTCATCGGAGACGCCGTCATGATCGTGTTTGACGGTGAGCAGGCCGCAAAACGCTGCCTGAACTGCGGCGCAGGACTGTTGGACGAAATGGCCCGCTGGACCGCCGAGCGCAAATCGGCGGGCCTTCCTTCACTTGGCACCGGAATCGGCTTGCATTGGGGTGAGGTGTTTCTCGGCGTGATAGGCGATCAGGACAGGCTGGAGTTTTCGGTGTTCGGAGACGCGGTGAACACAGCCGCGCGACTTGAAAGCCTGACCCGCGATCTGGAAATGGATATGATCGTCTCGAACGACCTTATTCAAGCGGCCGGAGAGCCGGTCCTGTTGGACAGGCTGGTCAGCATCCCCCCGATCGAGGTCAAGGGCCGCAGCGGCGCGTTAGAGCTGTTTGGGGTTCCTATCCGGTCTGAAAACGCCGAAGTCGACAGCTAGCCCAAGTAGCAACTTACTGGATCGACAGGTCCAGATTGTAGCCCACGGTTTTGCCCGTATCCCGGTCATTTCCCATCAGATAGACACGGATCGTATAGTCTCCGTCTTCGGGCAGATCGATCCGGGCGGTGTTTCCGTCGATCGAACCGTTATAGATCGCGACGCCATCGCTGCCGGGGGGCAGGATGTTGAAATAGACCACACCATTGCCATTGGTGTCGCTGACCTTGAGGTCGGCAAACATCTCTTGCCCGGCTTTCGCGCCGAGCGAGTAGTCAAAATACTCATCTCCGGTCACGGTACCGTTGACCATTGTGCCAAAGTTGCCTGGCTCGAACTTCACATCGGCCTTCATCTGGGCTGACGCAATCGTGGCAAAGCACGCAAAGCCAAACGCAATCAAATATGTTCGGGTCATGAAATATCTCCTGTCAGAGGCAGTTCTGATCCGAATTATACACGATCAGATCCGCAAGAACGGCTGGAAAAGGCGCGGCATCAGTTTGCTAAACTTCAGCGGTGCGTCCGTGACGGCCAGACAGATGCAATCCTCGGTGATGTCCGCCGTCGGCGTGTGATGCAGATCTTCATCTGCAATCTCGACATCGCCACGGGCAAAGCGATCAACCTCATCCGAAAAGGCACCCTGAAGAACCATCGTCAATTCAGTACCGTTGTGGCTGTGATCCGGGACGGCGACACCTGCAGGGATGAACAGCAAGCGGGCGGTGGCCTCTTTGCTGGTCGGCAGGATCGCTTGTTTCACACCCATACCAATCGGTTTCCACTGAATGTCATCAACTGTCCCACCGACGTAGTCTTGCAGGGGGGTCGGCAGGATGGCGCAGCCCGGACGTGCGGGCTTGGGGGTCGGTGCGCCTTGAGAGATCAGTGCCATCGTCGCGGCGAGGGATGTGTCGCTCATGCTTACTGCGTCAGATTGTTCATCCAGAACATGTCCGCCCACGGCCTCATAGCTTTCGGCGCGCGCACGGCAGTGGTCGCAAAGCGACAGATGGGTTGCGACCATCAGGTCGAACGCCTCGGGCAGTGAGCCGGCGGCATAGGCCATCAGCAGCTCATCTGTCAGGTGATGTTTAATCGACTGGCTCATCTTGCTCATCTCAGTTCATCGCGTGGCGCAAGCGGTCCAGCGCCAACCTAATACGTGATTTGATCGTTCCCAGGGGCAACCCAGTCTGAGACGCAATCTCTCGGTGACTCAGATCACCGAAATACGCCTTCTCGATCAGCTCTCTCTGCGCCTCGGGCAACGCCAGCATGGCGGTGCGCAGCTGCGCGGTTTCCTGTTGTAGCGCAAGGACATCGTCCTGGTCCGGCTCAGCCTCGGGGCCCCATCCCAGTTCCTCGGGTTCAGGGCGGCGTTGCTTGCGCAGGACGTCAATGCGCTTGTTCCGAGCGATGGTGAACACCCAAGTGGCCACCGTGGCCCGTGACGGATCGAACAGATGGGCCTTGTGCCACAAGGTCGCCATCACCTCTTGCGCGCACTCTTCGGCCAGCGCGGCGTCGGATCCTGACTTCATCAGGAACGCCTTTATACGCGGCGCGAAATGCTGGAACAGCTCGGCAAAAGCCGCCTGGTCCTGCGCGTCTCGGATGCGCCTGACATGGTCCACCCACTCGGTCCTGGTGTCGCAACTGCCGTTCGTTCCGTTCACCTGTCTACCCTTGATGCGTTTCTTTGCGCGCCAAGGCTGAGGGGCGGCCTGTTCAGCCGCAGGTTCGTCCAAGGTCACGGTATTGATCTCGGTAAACATAACCGGATTACGCGGGGGGCACCAAGGCGGATCACTTTCATGCGACAAAAAAAGTCCAAACCGGGGTGGATTCCGTATTTCAAATGACGTCTCTTTTCTGAAAAGGGCGCAAGTCGAACAATTTACGGGCAAAGCAGGACGCGCGGCGGAATGAAAAATATCGACCACATAGCAGGTTACACCTATCACGGTCGCAAAGGGGCGATTGAAAACGCCTTTCGCTATTCGGTCGATTACATCCTGCTGGACCCCGAGGCCGATCTGTCCACGCCGCTGCTTTTTTCGGTCGACCGGGTGAACATCACCAATTGGCGCAGCTCAGATCACGGTGGTGAACCGGGGCAGGGGATCGGAGCCCCATGGCTGCGCGCCCGGTTTGAGGAATTGGAGGTGCCCCAGCCCGCGCGGATCATGTTGCTGACGCAGCCGAGGGTTCTGGGCCATGTTTTCAACCCGGTCAGTTTCTGGTTCTGTTTCGATCAGGAAGGGCAGCTTTACGCCGTGGTCGCTGAGGTCACGAACACTTACGGGACGCGCCACAGCTATGTTTGCCACAAGCCGGGTTTTGCGGTCATCGACCCCTCGGACCGGGTGGTGGCGGACAAGCTGATGCATGTGTCGCCCTTCCAGAAGATTGAGGGGAACTACACATTCCGCTTCGACTATCGTCCCGACCGCGTTGGGGTTTGGATCGACTATGGGCGGGAAGGAGGCGGGCTGATTGCCACGCTGACGGGTCCGCGCCAGCCGCTGACCAACCGCTCTATACTATGGTCGTTGGTGCGGCGTCCGTTTGGTGCGCGGCGCACCTTTGCGCTGATCGTATGGCAGGCAATCAAGCTGTGGATCAAAAAAGCCCGGTTTCGTCCGTTCCGCACGGCTCCTGTCCCGGATCAACCGGTGTCGCGGGTTCGGCGATAGTTGCCCCTCTGTTTGCGTAAGATCAAAGACTCAGGGCGCGTGTCGGGGTCTGATGTGTAGAAACCGCGAACAAGAGGAGCTGAAGGCATGTTGGAAATTTCGGCAAGGAAAGTGGCTCAGGTTGCCATGATGGGGCGTGAACTGGGACGGGCCGAAGGTGAGCTACGCGCCTTTGTCGACCGGATGAGCGAGGATGAGCAGGCCGAGCTGGTCGCCATCATGTGGATCGGGCGCGAAAGCTTTTTCGCCGAGGATCTGGCCGAGGCCATTGCCACCGCCAAGTCCGAGGCTTCGACCCCCTGCGCCGACTATCTGATCGGTACACCCCATCTGTCGGATCATCTTGAGAACGGGTTGGATGCCTTGGGCATATCGGCTGAGGATATCGAGAACGATCTGATGTAGCCGAAGGCTCCGGATAGCGCGTGGCATCGCGCTCCATCTTCCTAAAGAAACTTTAATGGAACGCTGCTTTTTGGTTAACGCAGCGTCCCTTTATTTGATGTCAGTACTGCACTGAAAATCAAATTTAGGAGGAAAATAAATGGCACATACACATACTGCAGAAGCCCGGACTGGCCTCTTTGACGGTTTGTTCTCGAACTACGCGGACGCAAAGGTCGAGTTTTTTCGGAGACGCATTTTCTCGAACACGGTGCGTAATCTGGAAAGACTTTCGGATCACCAACTCGCGGATATCGGGATTGATCGGAGCGAGATCAAACAACGCGCCTATGAGAGCGTTTTCAACGGTGCCCCACTTCGACAATGAAACAGGGTCCGCGACCGTTCGCAAACGCCGTTTTTGTAATGAGTGAGGTAACGAATATGTTTGATGTCATCCCGCCCGCAAATCAGCCAACGCCGTCCGCTACGGCACTACTACTGTTTGATCGCGCCATGCGTATCAGGGCCATAAGTCCGGAAATTGTGCGTGCTGCGCAGTATCTGGATGGCCTAAGCGACAATCAGTTGGCCGAGTTGGGCATAAACCGCAGCGATATCGAGGACACGATCAATCGATATATCTGACGCTCGGGCGTCGTACGGAAAGCCAGGCTTAGAAATGGAAATAATACGAGATTGAAGGCCATTCCAGACATGCTGGGATGGCCTTTTTCTTTTCCCGGCTGGTTAACCCAAGTGATCCACGATTTGCAGATGCTGCGCGAGCGTGTCGATTTCACCCATCCAGCCTTGCACCAGTTTCGGGTCGCTGGGTGCTGCGTGAACGCCAGCAGGGATGGCGCGGTTCAGGACGGCTTCAACCGCCAGTGAGACCGGGATCGACACCAGACGCGCCATCGCGGTGCCGCGTTCATCGCCCCAGGCATCCATGACGTAGGTTTTGTGCCAAACCTCAACGCCGTCTTTCTCGGCTTTCAGGCCAACGCACAGCACCACGCGGTCGGGCTCGCCTTCGTCATAGGCGTTTTCGGCCCAGAACTGATCCGACATCTCTTTCAGACGCGCGTCGCCTTCGGGGCCTGAGAGGGTCTCGATTTCGGAGAATACGTCGGCCCAGGCATCGGTCCAGCCGTTCAGGCGCAGGGTGCCGCGGACGAATTCTTTGACCGGCCAGTGATCCTCAAACTGGTATTCGGCCATAAAGGGCAGCGAGTCGCGATTTGGGTAGACCTCAAAGCTCTCGGGGGTTGGCAGCGGCGCGATATAGCTGCTGATCGCGTCCCATGGGCGGGCGATGTCCAGCGGGGCATAGTCGCGTATGGATTTCGACGGCGACCGCAGTGCTTTGAGCACACCTAGTGGCGACCAGCTGAACTTGTAGCGGAACGGGTTCGGGTTCTTAGGGATGCCGCCACAATAAGAAATAAAACTCAGATGGTTCTGCGCGTCAAATGCATCCGAGGCGCGGTAGTCGGCCACCAAAGCATGCGCCATCAGGTGGTCGATGCCCGGGTCCAGCCCGACCTCATTGACCAAAGCCACACCAGCTTCACGCGCCTTGTCATCCAGCGCGCGCATTTCGGGAGCGATGTAGGAGGACGAGACGAAGTTCGCTGCTTTGGAGATTGCCAGCTCCGCCAGCGGCACGTGCCAATCGCCCGGCAACATCGAGACGATCACGTCGCCCTTCTCCAGCACCGCGCCCAGAGCGTCGATGTCGAAGGCACGGATGTCGTCGGTCAGGTCTCCGACCTCGGCTTCGGCCTTTTCGATGGTTCGGTTCCAGACGGTGACCTTGTGCCCGCCCTCGATCAGGCGGCGCAGGCCGGGGATGGCCGACAGGCCGGTGCCACACCAGTGAATCGTCATCGCTCAGAGTCCTTCGATATGAGTTTTGTAGGTTGCTTCTGCCCGACCCCAGACGCCGCTGTCCAGATCGGTGAGCGTCAGCAGAGACGGCAGCAGTTGCGCCGCGTAGTCTTGTGAGCTTTCGACCGGCAGCATTGAGGGCAGGTTGTCGATGGCCATCACGTCCATCACTGGGTCGGTGGCAACGCGCAGGGCGGGGGCCTCCCACGTGGTGGCGCGGTCATAGACCGGGACCGGATTGTAGTCGCTATCCGGGTCGCAGGCCACGTCACCGATGGCGGTCAACTTACGCGGCGCGGTCAGCGCCTCGCGCGGAACAAAGACCGGCGTGCCGGGGCGCGCGAAGATGCAGTTCAGGAACAGGTCATGATCCAGGATGTCCGGGAATGGGCCTCCGCTGGCGGTCTCGGCCATGTCCCATTTAGTGACGCTGACACCCATCGCTTCGCACATATCTGCGGCACCCGTACCCACTCGGCCTAACGCGCCGATAACGATGGCACGGGGGCGGTCGGCGCCGGTGGCGTCCAACTCGGCCAGCAATTCGGCGTTGAGCGCATCTTTGTTGGCATAGACGCCTACGGGCGGGCATTCCTGTCCGCGTTGCTGCGCGGCCCATGTTTTCAGCGTGACCGCCGCGCCCGCATATCCAGCCCAATAGCCAAAGGCAGCGACGCGGCGGCCGTCTTCGTCGACCAGATATTCCAGATCATAGAGCGTGCCGCCGCCCGCCTTGAACCGCTCTAGCAGTGCCCGACCGGAATGTTGGCCCTTGTAGGCATGGCCAAACATGATGTGGCGATGAGGCAGGGGGGTGCCGTCCTCGGGCAGCTCTTTCAGGCCGAAGATGATCGCGTCCTGCGGGGCCTCGGGCCAGCTGTTTTCAGCCGCGATCTCGCAGCCTGCGTCCTTGTAACCGTCCAGCGGGATGGCGCGGACAGAGCTTTCTTCGACCGTCAGACGGATGCCTGCCGCGATCAGCGCGGCGGCGCCTTCGGGGGTCAGGCCGACCCGTTCTTCGTTCGGGCGCTGTTCTGCCCGGACCCAGAGATGTGTCATCATATTTCCTTTTGTCAGAGCATTCCGGCGGCCTGCACCGCCTGAACCGAACCCCGCGCTTCCATCGCCTCGCGGAAGGCGAGGATTTTGGGGAAGGCCGAGACATCTACGCCGTCGCCCTCCAGCCAACTGCACACCACATAGAGGTAGGCATCGGCAAGCGAGAAGGTCTCACCCAGAACGAACGGCCCGCGCAGCCCGTTCGACGAGATGTATTTGCAGGACGCGGTCATGGTCTGCGCGACCTTGTCCTTCATGTCTTTCCAGCTGGATTTCTTGTCGGCCCAGCGGTGCCCGCGCATCTTGTGGGCATGGTTCACATGCATGGTCGAGGCGAGGTAGTACATCACCTCGCGCATCCGCGCGGCCATGACCGGGTCTTCGGGGACCAGCCCGGCTTGCGGCGCGATGGTTGCGATATAGTCGAGCAACGCGCCGGTTTCGGTCAGGATACCGCCATCCACCGCCAGCGCCGGAACCCGGCCCTTGGGGTTGATCTGCTTGTAGGCGGGTCTGGTCTGTTCGCCATCGGCAAAGTCCAATCGGATCGCCTCATAATCCAGACCGGCCTCCTCCAGCGCTATGGCGACAGCGACCGAGATGGTGCGGGGAGCGTAGTAAAGCTGCATCGTGACCTCCCTACAGATGGGTCTGGGCGAACTGACGGTCTGGCGCTTCCAGATGCGGGGTCGCGTTGAAAAGAACCGGGCTGAGCTGCGCTCCAATCGGATGCAGCCGGTGCATCGAGGTGTTCATGATGGCAAGCGCCACCCGCGCCATCGACGGGATATCCAGCCCCATTGCCTGCCGCACCACCATCGAGATCAGCCCACCCGAAGTTACGACAATGGCCGGCCCACCCTCGGTTCCGATCTCATGCAGGGCGTCACTGACGCGGGTTTCAAACTGTTCGAAACTTTCGGGCGCATCCTGGATGTCGCCAGCGGCCCACGCAGCGAATGTGCGGGGCAGGTGGTCAACGAACCCTTCGCGATCAGTCGGGATCGCCACGCCGTGCTGTTCGTGAAACAGTTGCGCCAAGGTGAAATACTCGATCTCGTTCAGGCGTGCATCTCGAACCGGCTCAGGCAGTCCCATGCTCGATGCGGTTTCGACATGCCGGGTCAGCGTGCCGCAATAGACGCGAGGATAATGCGCGCGCGTGTCGCGCAAATGCGCGCCCAGCCAGCGCGCCTGCTGGTGGCCCAGATCGCTGAGCTTGTCATAGTTTACCTCGTCCCGCGCTGCCGTGTTGGCCTGACCGTGACGAACCAGTGTGATATGTGACATGGCGGTCCCTCTTGCTGGCAAGTCTTAGGGCAGGTTCCGGGCCGGGGCCAGAGGGGTTAGGCAAAAATCGAAGGGTGATTGCAGGTTGCCAGCTGGGCGCTATGGTTGGCCGCGCAAGACGTTTGGGGGGAGTTCATGGCAATCAACGAAAACCGCTTTTTGGCTGATCTGCACAAGCTGCGCGAATTCGGTGCCTCGGGCGTGGGCAAAGGCGTTATCCGCCCCGCCTATTCCGAGGCCGACATTGCCGCCCGGAAATGGCTGGCGAACCGGATGGCAGATGCGGGCCTTACCCCGCATTTCGATCCGGTCGGGAACCTGTTTGGTTTGACGGACGGGCCGTCCTTGCTGATGGGGTCACATAGCGATAGCCAGCCCGAAGGCGGCTGGCTCGACGGTGCGCTAGGCGTGATCGCCGCGCTTGAGATTGCGCGCAGTAGCGATCAGCCAGTCTCGGTCGTCAGCTTTCAAGATGAAGAGGGGCGGTTTGGTGTTACTACAGGCTCGGCCATCTGGTCGGGCGGTCTGTCTTTGGATCAGGCGGACGAGCTGACCGACCATGCAGGCATACCCTTTGCCAAAGCCCGGGGCGCGATGGGCGATCTGGCCGAGAGTTTTGTCGATCCCTCCCGTTTCACCGGCTTCATCGAGATGCATATCGAGCAAGGCCCGACGCTTGATACCCAGAAAGAGCAAATCGGAGTTGTAACCGAGATCGTTGGCATTCGCGATATGGTGGTTCAGTTCGACGGTCAGCAGAACCACGCCGGAACCACGCCGATGCATCTGCGTCGCGACGCGTTTCAGGCTCTGTCTGCGTTCAACGCCCGTCTGAACGACCGGTTCCGAAACGTGGTTACGCAGCAAACCGTCTGGACAATTGGGCATGTGGATTTGCACCCCAACGCCTCGTCCATTGTGCCGGGGCGGGTGCGGTTTTCGATGCAATGGCGTGACGGAGATGCCGACCGTCTGGCAAGGATGGAGGAGATCATTCGCGCCACAGCCGCCGAGATCGCCGCAGAGATGGGCATGGGCCTGAGCTACGGTCCGATGCTGGGGCTGGAGCCGGTGGCCATGGACTCCTCGCTTCGCGCCGCGTTGGAGCATGGGGCCGAACAGGTCGCGCCCGGCAAGTGGCGCAGGATGCCCTCGGGGGCGCTTCATGATGCCACCAACGTCTCGCGCCTGATGCCGGTTGCCATGCTGTTTGCGCCGTCTATTGACGGAATCAGTCACGATTTTGCCGAGGATACCGCCGAAAGTGACCTGATCGCCGGGCTTCATGTGCTGGATCACGTCGTTCAAAGGCTGCAGCCAAAACCGTAGTGAATTGTAGCGAATACGCAAATTCTCGATTGTAAGCATGACCATAGCCAATCTCCGAGTTGAAAGTGCAGCTTCGCAAATGTGCCAGTTACCAGCGCTGAGAACATCGTCTGTTGCCTAACGGAAAAAAGTTTCCTATAGGAACATTACCGATGCATGCGCTCGTATACATGCCCGCTCTGGCTGCGGTTCTGGGCCGAAACACCAAGGCTGAATCGTTGCATTAGATCCAAGTTGGGGCAAACTTACGGGTATGCGTTCCGACCACTCGATACGAAAAGGTATCTGCCATGACCGACGCACCGAAGCGCACTCCTCTTTACGATTTGCACGTCGAGCTTGGCGGCAAGATGGTTGATTTTGCGGGCTGGGAGATGCCTGTTCAGTATCC